>JALHSX010000041.1 GCA_022865445.1 Thermoplasmata archaeon
AGCCGGACTTGAACTTGAACATCTGGCTATTTGTCAATCAGGGGGGGCAAAGTACCGAGATACAAACCGTTTCATCGACTTTCTTCGTGAATGATTAGGTTCACATGGGAGCGGTTTTGATCACGCTGTATGGGTTCGCTTTCAGTCCGAGCATTACTGGGTCGGGCTAGGCCCACATCCATGAATCACATCAGAGTAAGAGCTGCTCCAGATCGCGTTCGGGCGAGCCTCTCTTCCGTTGGAAAGCGTCATCTAGCGGGTACCCATACGGGATGCTGGGCACTATGAAGTCCGATAGGCATGGGTTGGGGACTGAACCCTCACCGGGAGGAGTAGTCAAGGCGTGCGAGGAGAACTACGCAGACTACTGGAGATGCGTGGCCCTCTCATCGAATGCCGACTTCTCCGAGGTCAGGGGAATCACAAGATGCATAACAGGCCTTCAGCAGGAAATGTTCAATATTGTTCTTAGATGCCGCCTCCGAGGGGATGCCATCGATGCGAGGATAGACGAGGAGATCAAGGACTTCAAAGCTCGTCAGATTCCCGTGATATGGCATGTCGGCATGTTGACGGAGCCAAAGGACCTCAGCAGATACTTGGAGGCGCGCGGATTCCCCAACGACTACGACCTTGCCGCGATGGCGGTGGACCTCGAGTCTGTAGATGGCGGAGCCGGTCACCAGAATGGCGTGACTGTCAGGCGGGTCGCGACCGAGCAGGATTGCAGGGAATGGGCGGACGTTCTCACCGGGTCCTGGGAATCGCCAAAGGAGGTCGCCCCGTGGATGATGAACAATGCATGTTTCAATCTCGCGATTGAGCAATGTCGCGGCTTGTCGCTCCCGAGAAAGATGTATCTCGTTTCCTTGGAAGGGGCCTCTTCTGCCGGATCGATGCTGTTCTGGGGCAACGGTATCGCCGGACTTCAGTCGGTTGGAACCGTTCACGCTGCGAGGCGCAAGGGTGTGGGCACCGCCGTCGTGGAGGGCGCCCTTGCGGACGCACGCACAATGGGGTTCAAGCATGTCGTCGTTCTGTCAACCGTGGAGGCAGTGGACATGTACAAGCGCTGTGGGTTTCGTCTTTTCGGGAAGCTTCCTGAGCACACGATGGACCTCCGGAAGGTTGAGCGGTGAGACGCTCCAACTCAGAGCTGCTATCGGTCCTCGTTCCGCAAACATGAACCGGCAGGGTCAGTGGAAATGCGAGAGATGGATGTGCAGGGAGCCGGACTTGAACTTGAACATCTGGCTCTTTCTCAATCAGAGGACTATTGCACCGAGCTAGACTCCTTCTCAGTACTGTCTCTAGGCCCTTCCGTGAAGGCGATTTCACAGAACAAACCTAGGCGATTGTGCCTGAATGCCGATCGATCAGAAGTCAGGGGGAGGCGGCGGTGGTAGATCCTCCTCAGGATACGGCGTCTGGGGTGGCTGTCCTTGAGGGATCGAAGAGCGGTACTGAGGATACGCAGTCTGAGATGGTTGTCCCGCTGATGGCATCGCGACCTGGTCGGCGGGGACGGCCATTGCTTCCAGATTCGGCGGGAACGTCACGCGGACGCCTTGCTTCAGCCCGTAATTGTTGATCGCGAGAGCGAGCTTCAATCTGGGTATGCATAGGACGCTGACCTGCGCCCCCTCTTGGATCAAGCCCTCGATCTCCCTGGTTGCAATGAGGGAGATCGGGCCCACAGTCCATGACGGGACATTCTTTGCCGCGCGGCTCTTGTACGCCGGCCCCTGGACCTCGATCGCCATACCCTCTCTCATCGCGTCTGAGATCTTCTTGCGCATAAGAAGCGTGTTTAGAGACATGCCAAGTGCCACGAGTCCTATGGCAATCATGATCATGGAAAACACCATAGAGAAGGTCTCGTCGATTATGAGGTCCGCGATTACAAATGTGTATAAGATAAAGAAGACAAGGGATACGACCGCGATTCCCCTCAGCCCATTTTGGAGCATCTTGTACGATCCGACTGCGAACTGCCTCTCCGTATCTGTCAGCGGCCGCTTGACGATCCGATTGAAAGCGGTCGCCTGACCTGGGAAATACTGCTGTGGAGCGTTCATGGGGGATCGAGCCCCCCAGGCGGTGCTCGTCTGCAAGAGCATGACCAGCCTTCAGCAGTGACCATTAGGGGCGAGCCGCAGTACTGGCAGAAGCGCTTCTTGAGCGTGTCTGTGGGGTGAATATCAGTCGGTTTGATCTCAGTCGGCGTGCCCATCACGACATTGGGGAATTGTATGTCCGTCTGCATCCTCATCCGAGGCACATCCGGCAGAGGCCTCGTGACCCCTCCTGTCTGGTCCCTGAACGAGGCCATAGACTGCGAAGGTGCGTAGGGCGTCCCGAGGGTCGTCTTGGATGGAGGCATGATCGAACCTCCCATGTAGTGGGGTGGGGGCAATAGGGATACTGCGAAGCCCGCAAGGAATCCGCCGATAGCGATCGGCGCAGCATATGCGGCCAGATTCGGCAGCGCACCTATGCTGGTGCCACCGCCGCCGCGCGTGAGGTCCAAGGTCCAGCTGTTCACAATTCCAGACGTGTCCGTATACTGGCCGCTCCCGGTCATCCTTCCACCAGATACCGTCAAGGCGAATGTGTAGAACCTTCCGTCGGTCCCGTGTACCCTCAGGGAGACGCTAGAGCCGAGCACCGTGTAGTCGACGCCGACATTGGTGATCATGCCGATTCCCGACAGGGCCGACTCCCAACCCGGCTGGTTGATTACTACATTGGTGCACGTCAGCTTGAAAGAGCCCGTGCCTGAATCGAGAGTGAGCTTGCCGTCGTAATAGAAATCAGCTGGCCAGGTGTGGTCGAAATACCCATGGCCAGGGGTCGTGGAAGTCCACGTGCCGCTCACGGTATCCGCTCTTGTGCCACCGCTGGCGATGAGCATGAACGAAAGCACGATCAAAGACATTCCCGGAATCACGAATGCTAGGCGCCCGCCTCTTGACATGATTGACCTCACCTCAGTCTGTCCGACAACGACTGCCAGTATCAAGGGGGTATTCACCGATTTATATATGTCACTTGTAATTATCATCGGTGATAATCGATTTAGAGACAGCATGGAGCCGTGCGTGTTTCGCAAGATGTGGCTCTTCGACTGCCAAATGATTCTTGCACCGAGCCAGACTCCTCCTTTCCTTTCTACTCCTGATTCTCTTTTCGGAGTCCTTGGCAGTAGAATCCATATAGTTCGCAACTAGATTCAGACTTGGCCTCGAGGGTGGTTCGAGGGGGAGGTGAAACGATGTTGTTGCTTTGGAGCGCCAACCTGGAGAAAGGAAGAGATTTTGAATACAAGAAGTTCATTGCCAAGAATCTCGCGTCATACAAGAAGCGTCATCCGCCTGGCTGGACTCTCAGAGGAGTCTATGGCTCAACGTTCTACATAGGCAAGTACGACGTGACATGGGTCTGGGAATTTCGTAAGTTCGCTGACCTGGATGCCGTGCGCGAATACAGTGACCCAGTGATAGACAATCTCTCTATGGAAGAATTTGACTTCTACGTTCCCGGTTCTGGAAACACCACGATCCTTCGCGATGTGCATGAATGGAACGTACTGGCCCCGAAGAAGCGGAGGAAATCCGCGAAGTGATTCGTATTGCAGCTGGGAAACCGTTTTCCGAGAGAGCTGCACCATGGGTGCAGCCTCTTCTTCATTTGTGTGGGTGCATGCATCCGACGGCGGCTCGCAGGAGGCCGTATGCATATTCAGACACCCGGTTCTCCTTCGATCAGGCGATCTTCGCACCGGGCCGGACTCTTTCCTCTCATTCACTTTGGTCTTTTCTAGGATTCACATCGTTGTTCGCTCTACGAGCAATCTTCACTTTCTTCTCTGTATGTTCTCCGCCCGAAATCCAATGCTTTGTTGCCGCACCTCGACCATAGTCAGTAAGCGCGAATTCTTAAATACACTTATTCGGATGACTGACTCAGCTAAAGGGGGAGGACCATGAAGATAGGTACTGGAAAACGAGGGTTTGTCAGATTGGCCTTAGTCGCCATCTGCGCTATGGTGTTGATTGTCCCATTGGCAAGCGTCCATGTGAATGCAGCTCCGAAGATTTCACTGGAAGCCCGCAGCACATGGGATGCCGACATGATAAACAGCGATATCACAGGATACACCGGAAAGGGCGTGTACGTTGCAGTCTTGGACACTGGACTAGCGCCTAACTGGAAAGATTACTTCCCTGTGGATCACATAGCGACCAACCTTGGAAAAGGCTTCAAAGAAAACATCGTATGGGACCAGGAGACGCAGAAATTCGTTGAAAGCGGGATAGTATATGAGATAAGCTGGATTGGAAGCACCGGCTCCACTCACGGCACACACGTGACAAGCACAATACTCGGCTACAATTACTATGCGCCGGCCGACGCCGCCGCAGGATTGCCCCTGAAGCCAGTGTTCGTGAAGGGAATAGCTCCTGACGTGACGATCATACCCGTCAGGGTCTTGGCCGACTACACGATCGGAAAGTCGCACACCGATCCAGTCGACTACACTGACCAGAAGTTTGTCATGGGCACGGATCGCGCAGTAGCAGCAGGGATAAGATATGCGACTGACCTGAAAATAGCAGGCTACAGCCCGATGATCGTCACAATGAGCCTCGGAGGACCTTCTCCATCGACAGTCATGTCTGACGCAATCGACTATGCAGTATCCAACGGCGTAATCGTTGTAGCATCAGCAGGAAACGAGGGAGACGCTGGCATGGGCTACCCAGGCGCTTACCAGAACGTCATATCAGTAGGCGCTTGCGGATGGCAGTACGAGTGGTACGCACCCGGCGATGTCCCTGTTCCGCCAACACCCCGCTACAGACTCTGGTGGCTCCAAGACACGACCTACGGCTACAATAACATAACTGAGGATCAGTCAGATCTGGCCAGTCAGGTCTATATAACTTCATGGAGCAGCAGACAACTAGAGGGGCAGTATCTTGACGTTGTGGCTCCAGGGAGCTGGGTCAGAGGACCATATCCAGGAGTCCCAGGCTACTCCCATCTCCCGTGGTGGAGCTCGGGACTTGGATGGATGATGAACAACCCCGGTAACTTCTACTATCTAGGCGGAACGAGCATGGCTGCGCCACACGTGACAGGCGTCGCCGCCCAGATGCTCCAGAAGAACCCGTTGTTGGGTCAGGCAGATGTCGAGACAATCCTGAAGGCCACAGCTCTGCCAATAGAAGACGGTTCTATGAACATATTCGATTCGGTCCCGATAACGCCAACAACGCCAACGGGTTGGGATTGGTGTGCCTACTCGTGGGAAACCGACGCAACCGGTTCGGGTCTAGTCCAGGCAAATGCAGCTTTGGCCGCCATACCCTGATCCAATGCAGGGTTCCCTAGCCTGCCGCGGATTGGAGTCTGCCTCTGTCAAACCCTTTCTCTTTTCGTTTTCATTTCATACCGGCAGGTGTCGCCTCCAGCTTTGACTACCGGTATATTCTGGGCCGCATTCCGTGCACTCGCATCACAAGTAGCGCGTTCAGCCATGTGCATATGGACGGCCGGCTCTTCTTCAATCAGAGGGCTGTCGCGCTGGACGGAACCAGAATCGGACGGGCCGAGTGTTCAACGGCTGACCGTTCAACGCACGAGTTGGTCGAGTGCCTGCACGCTCAGGGTATCGCAGATATCTTCCGCGAACCGCACATGCTCCTCGTTGTGAGACGCCACGCCACCCTG
>JALHSX010000042.1 GCA_022865445.1 Thermoplasmata archaeon
CTGGCCAGCGCAAAGAAGCATGAACGACGCGTTCAACGCTGGCCTCTCAGGCAGGCCGAATGACACGTTACTTAGACCTACAGTCGTGTTCACACCGAGGTCCTCTGTGCACATCCTGATCGTATCCAGCGTAGCAGTGGCTCCAGTCTCACCCGTACTGCAGGCAAGCGCAACACAGTCGATTATGATACTCTTGCGGTCGAGGCCGTGCTTCTCCGCCTTCTCGATGATCTTTCTCGCAATCTGGACTCTCTTCTCCGATGTCTGAGGGATCCCCGTATCGTCGATGCACAACCCGACAAGTGCGGCACCGTATTCGGCCGCGAGGGGGACGACGATATCCATCCTCTTCTCCTCGCCTGTGGTTGAGTTGATCCCGGGCCTGCCCTTCACGTTCTTCAGCGCGACTGCGAGGACCTCAGGGTTTGAAGTGTCAATCCAGAGAGGGACTTCGACCGCTCCCTGGACGATCCTCAATGCTTCGAGCATCGCGTGTTTCTCGTCGATCCCCGGCACTCCAACATTGATGTCAAGGATGTCGGCTCCATTCTGGACCTGCTTCTTGGCCTCACCCTCGAGAATTTCAAATTCACCAGCCTTCAGCTTCGCGATTAGTTCCTTCCTGTTTGTCGGGTTGATCCTCTCACCGACGATGACTGGCGTCCTGCCAGCTCCGATCTTGACGGTCTTTCCAGTTCCCTTAAGCTCTATCACGGGCACGAGTGCACGGGGCATTTCTCCAGCCTCCTTCGAAAGGGGGAATGCCTTTTCGTTGAAATACCTTCCTACACCTTCTCGACTGAGATGGCTCCCATCCCCGAGCGCATACGTGAGCACGCATTGTCATTTTTATCTGATTGCATCTCATACAACCTACATGGGAAAGGAATGGCACATGCAGATTACGGATGCCAACGCTCTCCGACAAAACGAAACCTTAATTAGGGATGCGGGTATGCCGATTCAATCTGAAGCGGAAAAAAGCGTTTGTCCAAGCGACAAGCGACTTTTGTTGCCGAAACAGACCCTGAGGGATTGTATCCCGATGGAAAGCTATTGGGGGTAATACCAATGGAAGATGCAGTAAAGCGGCTGAAGGACGCCGTGATAAACTACGAAATGGAAACAATCGCTGACCTGGCAAAGAAAGCGCTGAAGGACGGCGTTGACCCGCTCGTCGCCATCGAGAAGGGATTGGCGGAAGGAATCAAGACTGTCGGTGAGAGGTTCGGAAGGGGAGAAATCTACCTACCTGAGCTGGTCATGGGCGCAGAGGCAATGAAGTCCGCATTGGCCGTGCTCGAGCCCGCTGTTCCAGCGGGAAAGCACAGATCGAGCGCTGGCAAGGTCCTCATTGGCACTGTTCAGGACGACATCCACGAAATTGGCAAGAACCTCGTGGCTACGATGCTGTCTGCGAACGGCTTTGAAGTGGTGGACTTGGGCGTCAATGTCCCGTCCCCTGACTTTGTCAAGAAAGCAGACGAGATCAAGCCGAGCATCATTGCGATGTCGGCACTCATGACGACGACCATGCCGAGGATGGCAGAGGTCATAGCACCAATCAAGAAGAAGAACAAGACTGTCAAAGCCCTTGTAGGCGGAGCACCCGTCACGGACACATACGCAAAGGAGATCGGTGCTGACGGCTACAGTGGCGACGCATCTGGCGCAGTAGATGTTGCGAAGAAACTGGTCAGGTGAGCGCAATGGCCTTTGGCATTAGGCGGGGCGTCCGCTTCCAAATACTCAGCGACAGCGACCTGGACAGGATCCACTGGGGCACACTCCACATACTCGAGAAGGTGGGAGTGCAGGTCGACAGCATCCCCTGCAGGAAGCTGCTCAAGGACAATGGTTGTGAAGTTGACGAGAAGACGAGGATAGTCAGGATTCCGTCGCACTTGGTAGAGGAGGCGCTGACCAAGAAGAAGGCTTCGATAACGCTGGCAGCCAGGAACCCGAAGTACGATGCGAAGCTCGACATGAATCACAGCTACATGACCGCGAACGGCAACGGCGCAGTTGCGGTCGACTTCGAGACCGGCAAGAGAAGGCCGTCCACGAAGGAGGATCTCACCAAGTCTTCGAGGATCATCGACTATCTGCAGAACGTCCACATACACTGGCCGATGGTCAGCTCGACTGACCAGCAGCCGTCCGTGGTGCACTTCCATGACCTGGACGCTTCCCTGAACAACACTGAGAAGCATGTCATGTACGAGACGGGTGTGACGCTATCCGATGCGAAGGTCCTCACGGAGATGGGGTACGTCGCAGCCGGAGGCGAGAAGGAGTACCGGAGAAGGCCGATCACCTCGTGCCTCCAGTGTACGTATGCTCCTCTCCAGCACGATGCTGGTGTCATGGACGCGAGCCTCTACTTCGCGGAGAAGGGAGTGCCTTTGGTGTTCTTCGGCATGCCGCAGCCAGGCGCGACGGGGCCAGCCACGCTGGTCGGCTCGCTGGTGGTGGGCAACGCCGAGGTACTGAGCGCTCTTACGATGACTCAACTGTCCACACCGGGAGCATCGGTCATCTACGGCATGGGCAACGCTCCCCTGGACATGAGGACCACGATCAGAGCTGGCGGCAGCCCAGAGCATGCTCTCTCATCGGCAATGGCGACTGAACTCGCGCACTACTACGACATGCCATCCTGCGTGGGTGTCTCCGCGACGGCGAAGCAACCGGGAGACCAAGCCGTGATGGAGTACTACACGGGCTGCGTCGGTCCATTGCTGGCAGGCGCGGACCTGATGTGCGGCATCGGCTTGCTCGAAGACTCGAGCTGCTTGTTCCTGGAACAGATCGTCATCGATGACGAGATAGTCGGTGCGATCAGCAGGTTGATCAGGGGCGAGTGGGCAAATGACGACACGATGGCGCTGGATGTCATCGAGAAAGTCGGCCCAGGCAAGAACTTCCTTGCCCAGAAGCACACGATGCAGTACCTGAGAAGCGAAAACTTCATGCCTGGCCTCATCGACAGACGATCTTTCGACGCCTGGTCGCAGGACGGTTCGAAATCCCTGGTCGACAGAGCGAGGGAGAAGACAAAGTGGATCCTGGCGAACCACAAGGTCGCGCCACTCGAGAAGGACGTCCAGAAGAAGCTGGGCGACGTGATCGAGAAGGCGAAGAAGCCGATGTGGGGCGGGGAGTCGAAGACCCACTGAAAACTCTAGGCGGCCGGAGACGAATACACTCCGGCCGATCCTACACATTTCTTTCAAATCGTAGATAACAAACGCAAAAAGGCATGCGGAGTCCGAAGAAGGTCAGGTGCAAACTGATGGCTAATTCGATACCCGTCCGATGCAGGCGAGAAGTCCTGTCCAAGGATGGGGTTCAGAAGATCCTAGAAACGGCCCTTGAAATCCTCGAAGTCACGGGGGTAGCTGTTCGAAGCGAAAAAGCGCAGAACATGCTATCTAGGGTCGGATGTTCGGTGGACAAGAAAAGTGCAGTCGTCAAGTTCCCGTCAACGCTTGTCATGGAGCTCGCCAGGAAGAACGATCGTTCTGTTACATTTTACGGCAGGACGAGGAAGCACGATGCTAGGCTGGATTTCGAGCACGTTCACATCTGCAGTGACGGCAATGGTACGGATGCATTGGATTTCGAGACTCGGATGCGACGCCCTTCGTGGAAGTCGGATGTCGCGAAGAGCGCTTTTGTAGCAGACGCCCTTAAGGGGCACGGCATCAACTGGCCAAGCGTCACTTCCCAAGACGTTCCATTGGGGACGCGCCATATCCACGATTTGCAAGCCTCGTTGGAGAGCACAGAGAAACACATCACCATCGCGACGAACACCACGACGTGGGAGGTCCAGGACGTGCTCGAGCTGGCTGCCGCGGCAGTCGGTGGCAGGGATGAGCTGCGCAGGAGGCCGCTGATATCATCGATTCACACGAGCTTCTCGCCTCTCCAGATTGAGGGCGAGAACCTCGACGCTGGTCTCGCAATGGCGGACGCGGGCATACCGATATGCTTCTATGTGATGCCCGGACCAGGCTCGACAGGGCCCGCGACTCTCGCTGGATCTGTGGCTTTGGGTGTCGCCGAGGCGTTGGCAGGCAACACGATATTCCAGGCGCACAGACCTGGGACAGCATACGTTTTCAGCTGCGGGATCGCGAACATGGACATGAAAACCTCCACTCGCGCGGGCGGAGGACCGGAGCACGGACTCACATCCGCGGCATACGCTCAGGTCGCCCACCGTCTCGGGTTTCCCGCCCTTGTCGGCGGCTTCGTGACAACCGCGAAGGAGCCCGACCAGCAGGCCGCTTATGAGAAGCTATCCAGCGCGGTCACGCCGATACTCGCGGGCGCAGACATGATCGCGGGGATCGGGCTTCTTGAGGACTGCAGGACCATATGGCTGGAGCAGCTAGTGATCGACAGCGAGATGTCCATGATAATCGAGCGGATGGCCAAAGGGATCGAGGTCGATGACGACACCCTTGCATTGGACGTCATCCACAAGGTCGGAATCGCAAAGGACTACCTCGGACAGAGGCACACCCTTGAGCACTTCAAGACAGAGCATTTCATACCTATCGTCACGGACAGATCCTCGTTCGACACTTGGGTAGCCAAGGGCAGCAAGACCCTGGTCGA
>JALHSX010000275.1 GCA_022865445.1 Thermoplasmata archaeon
AGGACGGCCTCAGCACGGCGGTCGGTGACGAAGGCGGATTCGCACCTAGGCTCAGTTCTCACGAGCACGCACTCGAACTCATGGTCAAGTCCGCTGAGGATGCCGGCCTGAAGCCGGGAAAAGAAGTCTTCTTCGCAATGGACCCGGCCGCGAGCGAGTTCTATGACGATGGGAAATACGTCTTCAAGAAGAGCACAATGGAATCTCTGAGCGCAGACGAGATGATTGATCTCTACGTCGACCTGTGCAGGCGGTTCCCGATAGTGTCCATCGAGGACGCCATGTCCGAAGAGGACTGGACCGGATGGAAAGGCGTCACGGTTAGACTGGGCAAGAAGATCCAGCTTGTTGGCGATGACTTGTTCGTCACGAACAAGAAGATGCTCGCGAAGGGCGTGAAGCAAGGTCTGGCGAACGCGGTTCTCATCAAGGTGAACCAGATTGGAACGCTGACCGAGACCTTGGAGACGGTGACGCTCGCCGCGAGATCGCACTACAGATGCGTTCTCTCGCACCGATCGGGCGAGACTGAGGATACTTCCATCAGCGACATCAGCGTCGCGACGAACGCGGGACAGATCAAAACAGGTGCACCTTCGAGGGGCGAGCGGACCGCGAAGTACAACCGGCTGCTTCGCATAGAGGAGGAACTGGGCCGTAAGGCCAGATTCCCCGGGAAGAGAGCCTTCGAGCGGCCCTGATCCGCATAGTCTTCATTGAGACGACTCTCGCAGAAGGCGTTCTGAAGCAGGATATGGTCCGCCTCTCCGAGTCCAAGCGCATCGGGACCGTAGAGTTCGCTCAAGAGATAGTCGCCCAATTAGTATGAATTCACTTCTGCCATCCGGACCCTGAGCCTCTCCCTGTTCCTCCGGTCTATCCGCTTCTCCGTCAGATAGCTGAGCACCGAGGCTAGGATGGTGGTTCCGAGAATGACTATCAGAACGATGTTGACGATCATCTGATCGTACTCAGGCAACCAGACGCTGGTCCCAACCAAGAGCGTCGCAGGCATTGTTGCCAAGACTGCGGCGGCCAACCCTCGCGGCATCATTGCGAAAAGCGCGTCCGCATCCTCCCTCTCCAGGTCCCCGATCTTCCATGCGATGAGGGACGTAATCCGCCTAACGATCACGATGGCAGCGATTATGCCGAGCCCAACAGCGAGGTGGATCGGCTTGAACGTGTCGAACTCGAATATCAGGCCGAGGTAGACGTAGAAGAAAGTCCTGACGAAGAACGATATCTCGGAGTGGAATTCATGGATATGCTCATCGGAGGAGAGTTTCAGCGTGACGGACGTTAGCCATCTCTTGACGTACCGTCTGTTCCCTATGGCGAGTCCGAACATCAGCGCGGCAACTGCCGAGGAGCTGCTTATCGGAGACAGTTCCACGGCGCCCGCAACTACGAACAGCGCTCCGACAGTGATCATGTAGGACAACGGTTGGTTCTGCAGTTTCTGGAGGACGAATAGCCATGCGATGCCTGCAATGAAGCCAACCACTCCTCCGATCACGAACTTGATCGCCAGCTCTCTCAGGATTCCGAGGATGCTGAAATCACCGATGACAATCACAGACATGAGCGAAATCGCAATGACGATGACGAGCACGTCCGTCACGACGCTCTCCATTATCAGCATCGATTTCGTCTGCTGACCTATCCTCATCTTGTTCGCGATCGGAATCACAACAGCCTCGCTCGTCCCGCCGACGATCGCACCAATCACCAGCGCCAGCAGGAAGTCCACGTTCAGGAATATGTTCAGGAGGACTGCCACCAAGAAGATCTCCGAGACCAGGGTCAGGACCGTGATGAAAGTGGACAGCCTCATCGATTGGACTACTGAGCGCACGTCGAGGCACAGGCCCCCGTCGAAGAGGATAAGAACCAGCGCGGCGGACAGAAGGAAATCCCTGTACTGCAGGATGTTGGCCAGCGTTTGATGGGTGAGGAAATGCAGCATGCCCCCAAGCGCATATGGTCCCAGTATCATCCCGAGAGCGACCAATAGGAGCACATCAGGGATCCGGAACCTCGTGAAGATGAGATTGCCAAAGAATCCGATGAATATGATTGCTCCTATCGCAAGAAAGGCTTTGATGGTCCCCGGATCCATCGGTATCACCCTGAGAAGAGCGGAGGACCGTATTTTATGATATTGGGCCAGATGTCCCGGTCCGCAATCACTCCTCAACCGAAGCTCTCTGATGAGCGGATTTAATATGGTCTCGGAGGATTCAGTGGTCGGATGACCATAGAGGGGATTGCGGCCGACCCAGCCGAGGTATTGCTAGGCGATTACGATGTCATTATCCTAGGC
>JALHSX010000276.1 GCA_022865445.1 Thermoplasmata archaeon
CTCTCCATGAGCCAGGTCAATCCCGGGACGATCGTCTCATCGAGCGTGTCTGCTTGGATCTCGGGATATGTCGTCTTGACGTGCTCCAGCTCATACCCGTGCTCCTTCATCTGCTGGGAGATCTCCCTGAACTTGCCGACATTGCTCGTGACGAAGGCTATTCTTTTCGTGTGTACCGCCCCCTCTTCTCGATCTCCTCGACCTTCTTCAGGACCGTAGCGCCTGCAGGATAAGCCCGTACATATGAATCCTTCACAGCCTCGTAGAGTTCGCTCCGTTTGTAGTGTGCCGAGTGGAAGGCCTCCTCAAGAAGGTGCATGTCAACTCCCTTGTCTTCGAGCTCGGATGTCTTTGAGCCGAGTGAGAAATCGATGACGACGATCCTGTCGTCGTCCAGAAGCATGTTGCTCGTGGTGAGATCTCCGTGGACTATGTCATTGGCATGCAGCCGCGCGGCTATCTCGCCAATCTTCCTGCACACCCCCTCGGCCTTTTCCGAGGGAAGGCTTTCCAGGGCGTCTTTCACACGCATGCCCGGTATCTCCTCCATCACTATCCTGTTCTCCGCGAGATCGACCGAATAGATGATCGGCACTGAGACACCCGCCCTTCGGGCTTCGAGCATCAGCCTCACTTCGTTCTTAATCCTGAAGGTCTGAAGGGATTTGTCCAGAGTTGGATGCCTGTAGCTCTTGACCACGCGCTGCTTGAGGACCACGCTTCTGTTCATCCAAGTTGCAGAATCCAACCTGGCCTCGGCGCCGATTCTGTGGACCGTCACGGCAGCAAGAAAGTTCTCCGCAATAATAAGGATGTCTGAGGAGGTCAGACGCACTTTCCGAGCTATTCGTGCACTCGCAACGCTTATCACCAACGACCCCAATCGTGGAATGTGTCCCACCTGTCCATAGGCTCGGCCAGACTTGACGAGCTGCTCGAAGGAGGACTCGAGGGAGGGGCGATCACCCTCTTCTTCGGCGAGGCTGGAAGCGGGAAGACCAACATATGCCTGCAGCTGGCTAGGAATGTCGCCCTCACGGGCAAGAAGGTCATATATATCGATACGGAAGGCGTCTCGCTCGAGCGGCTAGAACAGATCGCCGGAGATAACTTCGAAGACGTGCTCAAGAACATTCTATTCTTCGAACCTCATTCATTCGACGAACAGGAGAAGTTCGTGGACAAGGCGGTCAAGCTCGCCGAGAGCTCGCTAGAGGTCGGGGTGATCATACTCGACTCAGCAACCATCCACTATCGTCTCACGAGGAACGACGAGGAGAAAGGAGTCCGGAAATCGCTAAGTCCTCAGCTCGCGAAGCTCCTTGCCGTTTCCAGAAGCAAGGACATCCCTGTCGTACTCACATCTCAGGTGTATACAGACCTAGAGAAGGGCACCTTCGAGCCTCTCGGAGGACACGTGCTTCTTCACAATGCCAAAGCGATCGTGAGACTGGACAAGGTCAGCACCGGAACAAGAAGAGCGGTGATCATCAAGCACAGACATCTGGAAGAGGGGAAAAAGGCGGATTTCAAGCTGACGCAGAATGGCGTTGACTAGGTTTTCCTCTTCACCATGTAGTCGGCGAACGCCATGAGCGTCTTCTTGTGCGGCGAATCCACGAGGGCTGAGAGTTTCTCCTTCGCCCCGGATATCAATCCGTCTGCAACCTTGGTAGCGTGGTTGATCGCACCGACTTCTTCAAGGATATCCCTCGCTCTCTCGAGCTCCTTGGTGGTCGCGTTCTTCTTCCCAAGGATCGACAGGAATTCCATTCTCTCTGGTCCTTTCAGATCCTCGAGTGCCTGGACCACTATCAGGGTCTTCTTCCCGTTTCTGATGTCGTTGAGGACCGGTTTGCCGAAGGTCGCCTGGTCGGATTCAAGATCGAGCACGTCATCCCATATCTGAAACCCTAGACCCATCAACCGGCCGTACTCGGCAAGAGCCCCCTCCTGCTTGCTCGTGGCGCCGCCTACTATTGCGCCTCCTTGCGCTGCAGCGGAGTATAGAACGGCCGTCTTCAGCTCTATCATCTTCATGTACTGGTCGGAAGTGACCTTCTTCGCGTCCTCGAAGTCCATGTCCATCTGCTGACCTTCGGCCAGCAGCCTCACCGCCCTGGCCAGGATGTCGACCAGCCTGACCAGCTTGGGATCGTCGACCTCAGAATCGAGCACGACCTCGAAGGCACGCGCGAAAAGAGCGTCTCCGGAGAGTATCGCCTCGGGAACCCCGAACGCTGCGTGCACGGTCTTGATGCCACGCCTCGTTTCATCTTCATCCATCACATCGTCGTGGACCAGTGTGAAGTTGTGGACCATCTCAAGTGCGACGCCGAATGGAAGGGCGGCATCGGCTTTGCCTCCGACCGCCTCGGATGCGACTGTCGCGAGCAGGGGTCTTAGCCTCTTTCCTCCCGCAGCGGGATAGTGCGCCATCGCGGCCTTCAGGTTCTTGTCCTGGATGACATCCAATGTGTGCATGAGGTGTTCGTTTATCTTCTTGACCCTGCCCTTGTAGTCATCTGGGAAGACCATGGGTGTCACTCCGATAGCTGGTCTAGCCAGTCCTTCGAGCGGCCGGTGAGGATCGCCTTGCTCGCAGCCAATTCCTTCAAATCCTTTGCTCCGACCAGGAACATCGCGGCCTTCAGTTCATCGATTATAGTATTGAGCTCCCTTGTCAGAGCGTCCTTTCCCTCAAGGGCAGCGGGAAGCAATCTCCCTGCCATTCCAGCGGAGGAGGCACCTATGGTGATAGCCCGAGCGACATCGAGACCGCTCCTGAGACCGCCGGTAGCGATCACGGGCAGGCCGACATTCGCGACGACGACTGCGACTGGCGTCGGTATTCCCCAGTCCCAGAAGGTCCTTCCGATGTTGGCCCTCGATGAATCCCCGGCCGATTTCGCCCGGTAGTACTCGACAGCCGAGAAACTCGTGCCTCCGAGACCGCCTACATCAATGCCACGAACTCTGGCCTTCTTGAGCTTGAGCGCAGTCTCCCGGGGCACTCCCGCGCCAGTCTCCTTCGCGATGACAGGCAAGGCGGAGGCGAACTTCTCAAGTGCCTTCAGGCCGCCCTTGCTCTTCGTGTCCCCCTCGGGCTGGACTATCTCCTGGAGGTAGTTGAGATGCACTGCCAGCATATGGGCGTCCACCATCTCCATGGCTGCCTTGCCCTCCTCGATTCCAAGAGGCGCCGTGAGGCCCTGCTTGATGAGCTGAGGCACGCCTAGGTTGCCGATCCTGAGCGGTATCTCGAACTCCTTGATGACTGAGTAGGTGCGCGCAACTTCAGGGTTCTCAAGAGCTGCCCTCTGGCTGCCCACGCCCATTCCGATCCCGAAATCCTCGGCGACGGAAGCAAGGTTCCTGTTGATCTCCTCGGCCTTGCCGTACCCTCCTGTCATCGCCGATATTATCAGTGGAGCCTTGAGCCTCCGGCCGAATATGGTTACTGACGTGTCGACCTCTTCGAGATCGACCTCAGGGAGCGGGTTGTGGACGAGTTTGATGTCGTCCCAGTAAACGTAATCCTGGCTCAGATCTTCATTGGCGACTATCTCGACATGGTCGCCCTTTCTGCGCTGTATGAGCCTCTCGGGTTCTTCGGCCATTGACACACCTACCCCGGAATCACCACTGTCGAGACTACATCCTTTCCCGACACGGCCTTCTGCAGCCTTCCTGGCACATTGCCGTTCACTATCATACACTTTTCGCAGTGCCGGGCGATGGCCAGCATGCGCTCCAGCTTGCCGTAGATGCTGCCAGTGACGTCGGCATGTGCGGACTCGCTCCGCTTGAGGTTTCTCAGTGACGAACTGTCGAATTCAATGATGAGTTTCGCATCCGCGTTTCGCTTCGGGTCGCAGTCAAAGACTCCGTCAACATCGGCGCAGAACACGACGATCTTCGGCTCGAAAGCCCTCGCGAGGGCTTCCATCATCAGGTCGCCTGAGCAGATCGAGAACCCCATCGATTCGTCAGGAACGACA
>JALHSX010000277.1 GCA_022865445.1 Thermoplasmata archaeon
AAACATGAGAACGACATTGCTCATTCGTTCAGCGTCGGCCCGGGCGACATTAGGAACAAGATGGAGATCGCCGAATGGCTCATTCATTCGATGGCGCGCCTGGCTGAACTGTTCAACGAGGACGCCGTTGACGAAACCAGAGAGCTCAGAACCCGGATCAGGTACGGCATCAAGACTGACCTGCTCGAGCTGGTCAGACTGAGAGGGATCGGAAGGATCAGGGCGCGAGCGCTCCACGACAGGGGTTTCAAGAGCATCGAGGATCTGCGAACCACTAGTTACGACAGGCTCAGACAGATCCCCACGATAGGGGAGGCGGTGGCGAGGTCGATCAAGTCCCAACTGGGGCAGACGGAGCCAGGAATGCCAGTCGAGACCGACGAGGAGCAGAGATCGCTGAAGGACTATCATACTAGTTAGTCCCATATGTGTATGGATCGTGGTGGATAGATGGGGAAATCAATGGAGAATTCGACCAAGCTGCTTCGCGCTTGGACCATCAGGACAGAGAGAGGCATGGCGAAGACCCTGATGGACAATATCCTCGCTGGCAAAGACCTCACGAACACCCAAGTGTTGGTTGCGAGAGCGGACATGATCTTCGGGATGGACCATCTTCGAACCGCTTTGTATCATGCGGAGCGGGCCATCGAAGATGGCACGAACTCGTCCGACTCCCTGTCAATGGAGACTCTCCTCTATGCCTCCGCAGAGAGACAGCTCAGCACTGCGATAAAGAAGATGTCAGTAAGCGACCAGACCGAGGAGCTAGTTGTGGCCCAACTCGCGGGCGGACCGCTGGAGCCGGACGAGACATGGCGAGAGCTGGATGATACGACAGATCTGACAGCTGATCGATTGCTGCGGTTCGGCGTGACAAAGACGGAGCTCTCGACCATCGGCGGGAGATCCCCCTTGGACCTTGTCCTAGAGAGGGTTGCGGCTGTCGATATTCTGAAGAAATGAACCAACATGACTCTTACTGTGGTCGGATATAGGTATAATTAGAGGTTAAGACGATGCACTTGGCCGGTCTGGTTTAGATGCCTGCAGTAGTAGAATGCGTCCCCAATTTCAGCGAGGGGCGGAGGAAGGAGGTCGTGGACCGAATCGTGTATTCGATTCAGTCCGTCCCCGGGATCAAGATCCTCGATGTCGAGATGGATCCAGACCACAACAGGTCGGTAGTCACCTTCACTGGAAATCGAGAGAACGTCCAAGAGGGCGCTTTCAGAGGGGCCAGGGCCGCATCTGAACTCATTGACCTCAACAAGCACAAAGGGCAACATCCTCGCATGGGTGCCTTGGACGTGCTGCCTTTCATACCCATATCTGGAGTCACCGTCGAGGACTGCGTTCAGATCGCAAACAAGGTGGGGGCGAGGATCGCCAAGGAGCTGAAGATCCCGGTCTATCTCTATGAATCCGCTGCGAGAAGGCCGGAGAGAACGAACCTCGAGAATGTACGCAGAGGAGAATTCGAGGGCCTGCGGGAAGCTGTACTCTCGGACGAAACGAGATATCCCGACTACGGCCCGAGGATGCTGCACCCTACGGCAGGGGCGGTCGCTGTTGGCGCGAGAATGCCGCTGATCGCATTCAACGTCAACCTCAAATCCTCGGACGTCAAGATCGCCAAGGAGATAGCGAAGAAGATCAGAGCTAGTAGCGGTGGGCTGCCCAAGGTCAAGGCGCTGGGGTTCGCGCTCGAGGCTAGAGGTATGGTTCAGGTCTCCATGAACCTGACGGACTACACCGTGACTCCTATCTCAGAGGTGTTCGAAGCAATCGTAAGAGAAGCGAAGGAAAGAAACGTGGAGATCGCGGAGAGCGAGATCATCGGGCTGATCCCTCTTGACGCCGTATGCGATCTTGCTGCCAAGTTCCTGAAGATCAGTAGGTTCGGGAGCAGCCAGGTTTTGGAGAGGAGAATTTGGGGTTGAAAAACATCGAAGCGCTGAGATCGTTCTGCCTTGAGCTGTCCTCGGACGCGCCCTCACCGGGAGGAGGCACTGCTTCCGCTGCCGCAGGCGCCATGGCCGCCTCACTCTTGATGATGGTCTGCGGAATCACTGCGAAGAGCAAGCGTCACGAGCCCAATAAAGAGAGGCTCGAAGCGCTGAAGGCGCAACTGTCCTTGAGGAGAGATGAGCTGACCGACCTCTCCAGAGAGGATGCACGAGCATATGATCTCGTTGTCGACGCGATGAGGAAGAACCGCGAGAATGAGAACAAGGAGAACATCCGTGCCGTGCAGGACGCACTCAGGCTCGCAGCCGAGATCCCGATGAAGACAGCCGCCAAATGCGCCGAGGTTCTTGAGGCTTCGATTGGGGTGGCCGAACTCGGGACACGAAGCGCTTCGTCAGATGTCGGTG
>JALHSX010000278.1 GCA_022865445.1 Thermoplasmata archaeon
TGGTTCCAGTCCCAGATGTGGTCATCAGTACCGCAGATTGAGGTCATCTTCGTCTGGACCAACACTTCGCCCTTGCCAGCGACGGGCTTGGCCACTTCCTCGATCTCCGCTCCCGGCTCCCTGTTCCTCTTTACAACCGCGTGCATCCTACGGTCACAGCTCCCATTGTCCAACAGTGGACATTGGTCTTGGTTATTAAGCGATTTGGGCGTACAAGGAAGTTCGACAGTTGGTCTCATTCATCAGTGCAATGAAATGGTCTTGCGAGCGACTGGACGCTCGACGGCCCTCCCGCACTTACCGAATAGATCCGCGTGTTCTGTGTGGACCGGAATGACGACCTTCGGCCTGATATCTCGGACCATCTGGAATACCTCTTCCATGTTCGCGTGCCCGGACGCGTGCGCCTGGTGAAAGTCCAGCTTGAAATAGGAAATCCAGTTCTTGAGCACCTCGTCCTGCACGTCGTCTTCCTCGAACGGCTCGCTCTTGGACCTGATGAAGAGGCTCCCTGGGCTTGGCAGTATGTCTATTAGCTCGGTCAGCTGCGTGAAGTCATTGTGGAAGATCAGCTGGCTCTGGCGCTTGGCTACATCCTCGGAGTTGACCACGTGGTCGTTCGATCCACACATTTCGATGTAGTGCTTCTCGTGGGGGAACGGCCTTGGCATGCCCTGGCGGACATAGATCAACATATTCGGATCAGTCATCGGATCTGGGACCGATATCCGAGTGTCGCCCTTGAGTGACTCAAGCAGATGGGCAATCTTCGCGGATACCACGAACTTCCTGCCGGTCGCCTTTGCCACATCCCGGAAGGTGCGCATCCGGTCGACGTCCTTCGGATAGAACGAGACGATGGCGAGCTTGTTCTTGTGACTTGTCACGAGTTCCCTAGCCCTTACCCCGACCTCCTTCTCCGAGAGGTCTTCTCTGGGGTCGCTGGGCGAGACCCGCGTGCCCTCGCATATCAGGGCTATCGGATTCTCAGCCGCCGCGCGCTTCACGAACTCCTCGGTCATGTCGCTCCTTGGACCGTGCAACCTGAGATCCCCCGTGTAGGCCACACATCCGCCGGATGTGTGGACGAGGAAGCCGTATGCTCCTGGCACGGAGTGATCGACATGTATCGGCTCGACCTCGATCGAGCCAATCTTCACCTTCGACCCTGTCCTGAATGTTCTGAAGTCGTGTTCTCCGAATGAGACAGATGTGCCGCCAGTCGTCTCCCAGGATTTCCGGATGGCGTCTGCGGCCGCGCCCAGATATACAGGCACGTCGTCGTCGACGAACTTGAGATGCATCGCGTGGTCGAAGTGCATATGTGAGATGAACATCGCGTCGAACGCCGGCTTTTCATATTTGAGGTCCGTGTGCGCTAGCCATCTCTTGCCGTATAGGCCCGGGATCTTCGGCATCAAGTCGAAATGGAAGTAGTCCCTCAGCCCTGTCCTGGACTCGCGTGGCTTCAGCCAGTCCGCGAAGAAATCGTTTTTGAAATTGAACTGCTCACCGAAGTCGAGGAATATCCTCGTGTCCCTATCCTCGAGCAGGATCTTGTTCCCGCCTATGTGGTCGACGCCTCCGTACACTGTGATGTTCGTCATCAGTTCATTCTCTGCTCTTGTGTCCGATGGCCTACCTCATGCACTTGGAACGGCAATCAACCTTTTGGTGGGGACTCGAGAGCGATTCTGCGTTCTGAGCATTCCCCCAGAGGCTGGATCGAAATCGTCCAATGAAGCAGTGTACGCCCTGTGGAGACTCATCTCCTCCGCCAGATCCGCAATCTTGAGCCATGAAGGCAAATCTGAGACTCCTCTGATCCTTGTGGCCTTCGCCCACGAGTTGTATATCCGGTCCACGAGTATGGCCTCGATGCCCCGCCTCCTGACTGGGTAGAGGTCCAGCACCGGCATGTCTCCCACCATGACCGATTCGTCTCTCCGGAGACCCCGTTTCGAGAGATACTGCGCGATCTGCTTCCCCTTGTCTCCATTCAGCATGATATCATCGAACAAGTGGCGTATCCCGAATTTGTCGAGCAACGCCCCAAGGATATCCTCAGGGTTCTTTGAGACAAGACAGAGAGTATCGACTTGAGACCTGATCTGTTCAAGCGACTCCTTCACCCCACGGTCGAGTTCGAAAAACTCGACCGCAGCCTCTGGCGATGGATTCGCCCAGAACTCCCAACGAGACTTGCCGTTCTTTGGGACATAAAGTGTCCCTTCGGCGTCGAGGAAGACATGCTTGAACTTCCGGACCTTCTGTGCATCCTCTTGATTCATGGTTCATGGGAGTCGCGGTCCAGATATTGATGGAAATCAGATATCATATCATATCGAGTCATACGATGGGATGATCCTCAGATTGGCGACCGGAAGCCACATTTAATATTGGTATGACGATTATAATTACGGTATCACAAGAAGTAAAAGCAACCTGAGACCTACTGTATCTCGGCGATAGAAATGGTTGTTGTCTTTGGAACCCTCGGCTTCAGGCCCAAGTCACTGATCCCCACGATCAGATCCACCCCCAATGTGGACAAGGTGGTGTTCTACTGCGGCGCTGACAAGTCCGAAGCTAACGCGGTCAAGAAAGTCTCGGAAGCAAAGAAGGAGGTGCTGAACTACTGCGCCGCCATGAAAATCAGCGTCGAGGCCGTCGATCTGGATGATCCGTTCGACTTCAAGAGCATCGCGATGAGGATCAGGGGCGACGTTCGCAAGCACAAGCGCGCAGGAAAGGAAATCGCCATCTTCAACATTGCCGGAGGCACGCGCCCGACATCCGCAGCCGCCCTCTTGGTCTGCATACTAGAGGGCATTCCGACTGTATACGTGCACGACCTGACCTACGAGGAGATTCCGCTCCCCCTTCTGAAGATGGAGTACAGCCAAGTGCTGTCAGGTGAGGAGAGAGAGATCCTCAGGATCCTATCGAAGAACAGGTCAAGAAGGCTTACAGAGGTGGAGTTGGCATCGCTGATAGGGAAACACAAGGCCACGGTCAACCACCATCTCCGCAACCTCGTCGCCAAGGGCGCTGTCAGGCTGGAGAGACATCCAAGCGACGCGAGGAAGAAAGTCGTTGTCGTCGAGGAGTCAACTGAGCTTCTCCTTGGTGATGACGAGTGAGAGTCCTCGTATCCACTTTCGGACCAGAGGATGCGGACAGGGTCCTCCAAGCTATGAGACAGCTCCCATATGACAAATTGGTCCTCGCCGGGGATGACAGAGTCCTGGAATCTGATGCTTTCGCGAGGATCAATGATCTCGAGGAGATGGCGGGACACACCATCGACTTCGAGACAGTGGATCAAGACGATTTCATGGCGCTGGTAGACGGAGTATCTGAGATCCTTTCCAGACACGGAGACAGTGGGAAGAACCATGTCGTACTGAACATCAGCGGGGGATCGAAGCTGTTAGGGGATGCCGCGTTGCTCGCGGCATTCCGCGTCGGCGTGGAGACGTTCCACATCGACGATCGAATCACCAAGCTGCCGATACTACGAGGCGCCACCGCAAGGGACAGATTCACCCCCTCCCAGGTCAGGTTGATCGAGATGATCGGTGACCAGAACCCCGCATTGGGCGATCTCATCACGGGCATGGGACCATCAAGCAGACAGTCAGCGGAGAGAGTGGTCCGCGAACTGAGGAAGCAGGGAATGCTCATACCAGAAGTGCGCGACAGCAAGGTCCATCTGTCTCTGTCGCCGACCGGGCTGGAAGTGCTCCGCGCGGTCCGTCTGACCACCAGGGACAAGAGAGTCTGACTAGGCGTGCTTCTCCAGATCCTCTCCGCCCTCGAAAACCTGCTGAGCGACGCTGTAGATGTCCTCAAGTCCTTCCCCGGAGTCCGCGCTCACGGGAGTGAGCGCCCTCGGTACCCCAACAGTCTCAAGGGCCTGCAAGAACTCCGCGTTTATCTGGGTCAGACTGTCGACCGACTCATCGAGAAGAGAGTTGTACAGGGCGTAGTAGTCCGCACTCCACTCTGCGATCTTCTCCTTCTCCCGATCGGACAGCAAGTCCACCTTCGCGAGAACGGATATCATCGGCAAGGGGAGCCTGAAGTGGACCGTTGCCGCAAGCATCAGCGAGGACACGAATCCGTTCGGAGTCTTGGCCAGCACAGGGTCGAATAGGTAAGCCAGCATCGCGGCCTGCCCGCTCAATTCCTCGAGGACGAGTCTGCTGCTCTGCCTGAACGAAAACAGCTCCAGCTGGCCTGGCGTGTCGATAAGGACAAAGTCTGTGTCGAATCCGTCCACCACCTGAGCGACTTCCTTGATGTTCAGCGCAAGCATGTCAGCCGCGACGATCTGAGCGCCGTTCGGCCCGAGGCCGTATTCCTGCATCACCTCGGACAGCTTGATCCAGTCGCGGACATCGACGTCAGGCGCGTAGAGCAAGGTATCGGCCCCGGGGTCCAGGTTTACAGTGATCGCATCATAGCCCTGGTTCTGCAACCAGAGCAAAAAGGCGTTCGTCAGAGTGCTCTTGCCGCAGCCCGCAGTCCCGACAAAATACAGGTGTTTTGCAGCCATTTCCCGCTCCCGGTGAATATTGATGGCGGGCCTGAAGGGATTCGAACCCTTGGCCAACCGGTGTCTCCCACGACCCCATTCAGAGCCGAAGTAAGAGCCGGTTGCTCTACCTAGCTGAGCTACAGGCCCACAGGTGCGCAGAATATGGTCACTATTAATAAAGCTATCGTGGACGGGGAGTCCGGCTGGGACGTCTGGCAAGGTTGCGGATTGGACCTGTCGATGGACATCGATTAGGGCCTCCCACGCTACATCGTCAAGATGATGCGAGGGGCGAATGGGAGTTCGCGGGACATGGCAACTCGATTAATTCCAAATAGAAGATAATTATCAAAGGGTTTTGGCCAAGGGATTCGCCTATGCTTTTGCGAACTCCTTGACTATGCCGTCGATCCTCTTCGACACAGAGGCGTCCAGAGGGACGGGCTTGTGGGTGTCGAGTATCTGTTTGGTCTTCTCCAACGCAGCGCTCATCGGGTCCTTCTTGCCCTTCTTGACCCACATGTCGAAGGGGTCGCTGTCCCAGAGCATCGGGATCAGGGTCTCCTTCGCGTGCTTCAGGGTGTGCATCTGCGACAGATAGCTTCCGCCTATGCCGACCTTCTTGATGATGTCGAGTGCTAGAGTCTCCTGATTCACCTCGAAGCCCCTGAACAGTTTGATGACCATCCGCGCGATCTCGTGGTCCAGCAGCAACTGCTCGTATGACAGCACGGTCGAGCCGTCAGGGACACCGAGGCCGTTCACAACCTCACCACCGACTCTGGCGCAGTCCATCGCCATTGTGGTGTTCTCGATACAGGCCTGTACTCCAGGGACTTTCGCTCCGGAGCCGAAACCTCCTACCGAGTTCGGCAGCTTGCAGTATCTCGACATCTGAACGGCACCCGAACAGAGCAGAGTGCTCTCGGGCGCTCCCCCCATGTAGGAACCGGTCCTGGGGTCCATGCTGGTCAGGACTGAACCGTACAGCATGGGGGCGCCAGGAGAGTGAGCCTGCATGATGCACACGACAGAGAGCGTCTCGGCGTGGTTGACGACTAGGTCGCCGGCCAGCGTCACGGGACCACTGATGCCCGCCTGGGCCATGCCGGTGATGTGGAGAGGAACGTGGTTCTCAGCCCAAATCATCGCCGCGTCGGTAGCAGTCCCATCGAGCATGAACGGAGACATCGTGCAGAGCATCGCGGACATGTAGTGCCGCTTCCTGAGCTCCTCCAGCCCTCCGACGACCTCCGCCGCCATCTTCACCTGTGCCTTCGCCTCATCCACCGTCGTCGTGGACTCCGAAAGAAGATGCTTCTGTGTGTTCTCCATCGCCACCTTCATCCCGTTCACGACATGGATCTTCTCAGGCCGGTCCGTTGCCACGACCATCGGCTCGTAGATGCTCACATACGGAAGATAGTCGCTGATGACTGCCGTCTTTCTGATGTCTTCGAGCACAGGCTTTCTCCTTGTGCCGGCCTGTGAGTCCCAGACAGACACACCGCAGCCGTCGGTCGTGTAGTAGCTGTGGGTCCCGTCAAGAGGAAGATCGAATTCCTTCGTTCGCCCAGCGAGAACCACGGTCTGAGGCGCCTTGCTCACAAGGGACTTGACGACATCCCGCGGGAACTTCACGTCAGGGCTCTTTTCACTCACGATTGCCCCGGCCATCTTGAGAGCCTTGCGGGCGTTCTGGCTATGCACTCTGATGCCCACATTCTCCATGACATCGATTGCGGCCTCGTGTATCATCCGCTTGTCGTTCTCACTCATCACGCTCATCGGGGGTCGTATCTTGAACCTCTCTGCGAAGTCTGCCATATCTCTCACTTCCTTTCCGTTGTCTGTGATATCCTGGCTGTGCTTAAGAAACAAAGGGTTTGTGTTGAGCTGCTGTCAGAGCTGATCGGGCCTGGCATCAGCAGCTACGTTTCTCAAGTGCGTCCGCACCGTAGCTCTTTGAGTATTCCTTGATCAGGCTGTCGATGTTCTTCTTGATCTCCGTCTCCAATGGCTCCGGATTATGGGAATTGAGGAGCTCGACCATCCTCTCCTTCGCCCTCTTCTTCGTGTCCTTCGAGCCAGTCTCCTGCCATTTTGTCCTGGTCCATCTGTCCGAGAGCTTCGGCGCAAGGTGCTCCTTCCGGAATCTGAGCAGGGTGTCCTTCTGCTTGAGGTAGTTGCCCATTGGCCCCACCTTCGCAATCACATCAACGGACAGCGTCTCCTCATTGACCTCAATACCCTTCGAGAACCTCAGCGCGTTCGACGCGATCTCGTCATCGATCATCAGCTGAACAGGGGAGTAGGTGTTGAAGGCCTCTGTGGACCCTATGAAGAGATCTGAGAAATCCGCGCCAGCGGAGGCAGCTGCGAGCGCTGCGAATGCTTTCTCGTAGGCGGTCTGCGCATCGACCGTTTTAGAATCGCTCTGGACCCCCATGTTGCTCGGGAGACCGTAGAACTTCGCGAGCTGGACCGCACCAACGCCTATCAGCGAGAACTCGGGCGCTCCCGTCGCGGGCATGCCTGTCCTCATGTCGAGGGGGCATGAGACAGATCCGTAAATGATCTTTGGGGACTTGGTCACACACTTCGCTATTGCAATTGAACTGAGGACTTCTGCATTCTGCTGGACAAGAAGACCCGCGATTGATGCGGGGGCTGTCCCACCAGCGAGCGCCATCACA
>JALHSX010000279.1 GCA_022865445.1 Thermoplasmata archaeon
CCACGTGTTCCGTCTAGATCCAGCAGACAGTTCACCTATTTTCTTGAGGGATGCGTCGAGTCTTCGCATCTCACGTCGGCTTCGGAACAGCCCGCTCTGTGAGCTTAGCGAATAGACTCCCTCTGATGTTTCGGCCACCATGCCGCTCTCGCCGAGAGCTCTTGGGTCGTCATACCGAAGAGTCGCAATTGAGCCGCCAATGTCGGATAATTCGTAGTTCATTCGACCTTCTTCAAGCCTTCTCCACTTGAGAGTGGCACCTTTGAGCTCGCGAATGGACTTCATTTCTGCTCACGCTTGCCTCTTCCGGTCAAACCCACACTCGGTGGCCATCAGCCTTCCAGTATTATGGTCTTTGCACAAGCGCGGGTTCAAATGCTGATGCATGCGTACCGTCAGGATTCGGGCGAGACTCGCGAACTCGCGAGCCTTACCCCCTCGGTCTTATACTGATATCTCTAAGGGCAATCTCGACTGCGGACCAGGCGTGATCAGCGTCTACCTTGTGCATCTGCTTGTCATAGGGCTCGACGTCGTGGGCGCATATGATACGATCCATGTTAGCCACCTCAAGTATCTTCTCTAGCGCTTTATCCCCTCCAATATTGGATTTATACAGGGCAACAAGGTCTCCGAGCGTAGCTTTTTTCGGATAGGATATGGAGTGAAATTCCAGCGATCCTTTGAGATGGTGCTCCAGGCCCCTCGCAAGCATTACGATGCAAGCGTCATTGCTCTCGCTGACGTACGCCTTGAACGCTTGCATCACGTAGTATTCCACGCGAGAATCAAGACCACTTCCCTGCCACCTCCTTGCATTTGAGAGAGACGCATGACTGACGGAAGTGTCGATTGCGGTTCTGACAAACTTCGGGATCTGATAGGACAGACTCTTCGCCGTGCCGTAGGCACCACGCTGCCTCCCCGTGAACTTGCACCATACATGGTGGGGGACTTCTCCGACGCTGTTGATCTTAGCCTCTCCCAGGCCATCGAGCATGGTCGTGATATGCTCTATGTAGCCCGGTCTAATTATCTCATAGACTGCAATCGCCGGTGCCAGCTCGTCAGCGACCTCCTCAATTCTGTTGAAGACATCAATGGCAGTCTGTCCGAAGAAATCTTGTCTTTCGGTCCTAACCGCCTCGGGTACGTTGCCACCTAGTTCCGTAATCTTCGTCGCGAGCGCTTCAACCCCTATGGAACTCAACCTGTGTGATCGAGAAATAGCATCCACAAGCACATCCTTCTTCCAGGTATGCTCAAACTCAACCTCGAATTCCCTTGCCAAGGATTTCAACTGCTGCCTGTTCAGAGCCTTGAGCAGTTCGCGTTTGACTGTCATTCTCTCATTTCCCCCAGCGCCGAACTCGAGGTCATAGCAGGTCCTGTAAGGTCGTTGCGATATCCGCATCTCCCGCTGAAGTACTTTCCGTCCCCCCGACGCCGTGGCGAATCGCAACCCTCTTATCTGGGTCCACAACTACAGCTTAGTGAATGGATCTCAGACCGAAAGATGCTGGCCTCCGCATCGTGGATATCAGCAAGTGCCTACAGGAAGTATCCATTGGAACTCCTCACTTTCACTTCCGCCATGCAGATGAAATCGGTGGCGCTGTCCGATTGGCCCAGTCGATAAAGGGAACCGAATCGCTGAGTGCGGAACGTCTTGAAGCCGTAGGAACTCGGATCGGGATGAAGCCAGCTGATGTGACGAACACGTCCGTGCCAATTCTGGAGGACTTGGGCTGGATCTCGCTACACAAAGACAATTCAGGCAGAATCTCAATAGTGGATGAGAACATCCCGATAGTTGGTGACGTCTTCAAGGCCGCTGGTTCCTATTTCCTTGAGCGCGACCCACCCGATGTTGAATTTGCAGGAGTCGGATGTCTTAGCGTTGTGTCCAGATGTCCGTTGCCGCTCAACGACGTCGAAGCCAGCGTAGAAGTCGATTCTGCTGACCTTCAGTTAATGCTTGAGCAGGGCATAGCGGGACAGTTCCTCGATGAGTACCGATACGGGGCTGACAGAATAATATACACGCCCTTCCTCTGGGATAGCCCATCAGTAGATGTTCTTAAGACCATCGGCAATCTGACAGACGAGGACAGAGGCACTCTTTTGACAATTGCCACGCTTATCAGTCAGTATCCCGGATTACCGCTGGAAAAGCTCGGGACCCACATTGTTGCTTCAGAGAAGAACCGAACATTAGCCGAGGCAACTAGATGCGGATTGATAGGGAGCACAAACATTGTGTCTCTTACTTGCGAATCCCATGAGTTCCTTTTCCTTCCCTCAAGGAAGATGAGGATACCCGCAGAAGGCGAGATACGCAACGACGTCTTCAACAGAGTGAGGGCGCTCATCAGTTGTGTACGCCAAGGACAGCACTTCGCGTCAAGGACAAAGATTCGTAGTCCGATAGTGGTTCTGCAATCACTACTGGACAACGGCTACATTGGAAAGACACCGCATCGAGACCTAAAAGACCAGTACTCGATCCTTGAACCGTGGCTAGGAACCGCCGCGAGAGCATTCGGAGAAAGATACACTTTCCAATTCAACAGAAACCCAGAGAACGAACAAATCGTCAAACTGGCTATAGACATCCTCGAAGAACCTGAGATCGTCACCAACGAGGCCACGACGAAGGAGGTCAAGGAGCTGGTTGGTCAGGGGGATACGTTCGTAGGTCCAGAGGCAACTCGAATTCGGAAGTCCCCGGGCGGTCCGGTTCCAAAGGGAACAGCACGGATTATGGAAATAATCAGGGGTGAGAGGCACGATTGACACCGATGCCGACAGCGATCTGAAGCGAAGAATGCATCGGCTCCTGTGGCATCAAGGATTCTTCGTTAGAAGGTCCGTGGCAGTCTCGGCACACCTGATTGGTGCAGGACGCAGACTAGAGCGTAAAGATGTGACGGATGTGGATGTTCTTGGCATCAAGTTCTGCGAGAATCTGCAGCCGCAGATAGTTGTTGCAGAGTGCAAGACTGGACGTCACTATGAAGCTCTGGATCGTACTCTCTGGTTGGCAGGCCTCATGCATCTACTAAAGGCAGATAGAGGGTACCTCATAGTTGATTCCCCAAAGAATCTCGCGAGAAGGATTGCGCCAGACCTTGACATAGCTGTAATTGATGGAGCCAGACTCGCAGCATGGGAGGATTCCGCTCTGGTTCAGAAGGAATGGCGATGTTCATTTGATCCAGAGATGGATGTGATTCTTGACGCACAGTTTGATGAGATGAAATCAAAAGCGTACAACGAGTATTATTATGTGAAGTATAGGTTCTGGCAGGAGGGTCCTGCAGATCAATTGAAGCATCTTCTCTCTGTGACTAGGGCGCTATCGACCAACAAGAAACTCCAATACTCCGAAATCCGATGGTTTATGTCCGCCATCATACCGTCCTTTGCAGTGTCGATTCTAGGTTTCGCTAGTAGAGTCTTTGCATTCAATCCAGGAGACACACAGCAACTAGTCCAGGCGGTGGTAACTGAATGGCACGGAGGGGAAATGACGGAGAAAAGACATCGAGATCTCGCCGAAGCCTTTCAAGAGCTTCTTAGACAGGAACTGAAGGCTCACGGTATCGCCAAACAACAATCGCGCATACAGGATTACATGCCTGAGCCGGGGTACGTCAGCAGCTCCCTGGCTGATCTGATTGCCAGATTTCTAGTGAATCCTCAACTCGCCGCAGAGATACCTAGATTCTTAGACACGATGGTCTTTGACTCAGTGCTCCGGAAGAAGAAGCTTGAGATTACGGCGCTACAAAATGACTTTGGCTCCGAACAACGGGTTCATTCGATTGCCAAG
>JALHSX010000280.1 GCA_022865445.1 Thermoplasmata archaeon
CCATTTGGAAAACACTGCCATGGAGAAGCAGAGGCCAAGGACCGTCAGTATGAGCAATTCCCCTGAGCGCTGCCTGCCAACGTAATCCACCAGTCTCGGCACGACGGCCAGACCAAATACTATCGAGGCGGCGAGGAAGATGCCCATTTTCAGCAGAAGATCTGCAAATTGAGCCGGCTCAATTCCACCCTGGGATATGAGGCCTGAGACTGCCGCGAGGATGAGCACAGCCGCAAAGTCCTCGACTATGAGGAGCCCTACGATCAATCGTGCCTTCTCATTGTCCAATCCGCCGGTCTCTCTGAGAGACCTCACGACTATTATCGTCGATGCGACCGACAGCATCGCGCCGAGAAGGGTGGACTCAAGTCCGCTCCAGCCAAGAGCGCGCCCCAACTGGTATCCGATGCCTATCATCAAGGCGATTTCCAGCGCCGCTGCCGCGATAACGGAGATTCCGATCTTCCTCAGTTGTTTGAGGCTGAATTCAAGGCCTATGGAGAAAGTGAGAAGCACGATGCCGAGTCTGGCAAGCATCTCGATGACTGGTTGCGCTGAGATGACGGTCCGGGTGACACCGGTACCTATCGTGTACTCCGCCGATATCACGAATGGGCCAGCAACCATTCCCGCTACCAGATAGCCAAGGATTAAAGGCTGTTTGAGCCGGTGGAATAGAACGATGATGATGGCTGCGACAGCGATCACGATTGCCATGTTGATGAGGAACCCTGTCTGCAGGTCTAGCATCCTAACTGCACCGTTCTCTGATTGCTGATAGTGGCCAGCTGGACCTCTGCGGTCTTCTTGCCTGCTTTTTTACAGGCTCCGCTGAGGCTCTGGCTGACGGATATCTCTCATGTTACTTAAGCGTGGCCCTCCGAGCTTTCACACCTTCTCCAATGGAAGATGGGGTACGCTAGATCCATGAAATATTCAAATGGGTAGGAGAGCATCATTCCTGCGGGATGCCCAACTTCAGAACAAGGTTCTCACAATCGTCGGAAGATCAGAGAGTAAGAGCGAAGCTCTTCGGGATTGGGAGTGCTGGATGCAATATCGTAGATGGGGCTCAGTTCCCGAAGGTTGCGTTTTCGACTTCGAGCGCTGACCTTGCGAGATCCCACGCGGATCGAAAGGTCTTGGTCGGACAAGATAGACTTCTGGGAATATCCGACGCCGATTCGGACATGATGAAGAGACTCCCTTCAATCGTTGGTCACGAGTTACTGGATGTGTTCAACAACACAGAGCTCGCGTTCATCATGTGTGGCTTGGGAGGTGTGACGGGTAGCGTCGGCTCAAGGGTGCTGAACTCTGTTGCGAAATCAAAGGGCGTCGCAGGCATAGCGGTCGTCGCCATGCCTTTCTCTGCAGAGAGCTTCCAGAGGCGAGAGGTTGCTGCCAGGGCTCTGGGCGGGTTGCTCGAATCGTCTGCGATGTGTGTCGTGTTCGACAACGACAAGCTATCATCTCTTGCACCGAACCTTCCTATGTCGAGAGCATTCGGGCTATTGAACGGGATCATGATCAGGCCGGTTATGGACATCTGCGCTACTATGTCAAGAAACGACATAAGCGTGTTTCGCGAGGTCGTGGGCGGGTCGACCTACGCCCGATTCGGGTTGGGTTTGGCGCGAGGGGACGAGCGGGTCCAGCGAGTCGTCGACGAATCGCTGAGCTCTCCGTGGTTCGACTACGATCTCAAAGAGGTGACCTCGGCGATAGCGGTATTTTCGTCTGCGGACCCGTGGGAGAAGGAGATCGACAAGGTGCTGTCGCTTCTTGAATCGAGACTGCCTTCTGTGCGGATCCTTTGGGGTTCGTATGCAGACCCCAACCTCGGAGAGAGGATACGTCTGAGCCTTCTTCTGTGCAAAGCCAAGTAGCTGAGATGCGGTCCTGTTTATATCTAAATTAGAAAATACAATTCCGTATATAAAAGATAGGATTATCAACCAATCGGGGAACCTCTAATAATCCCCCAATGCGTTCCCTCCCCTCAGAGGGCGAAATAACGAAGTTGATTCAGCTAGGGTGCGGAGTAACCGGACTTGTGTGTGCAGAGCATTTAGAAAAGAACGCCAAAGTCGATGAGATAGTCCTTGCGGACTCTCGCATAGAACCTGCGAGGGCGATGGTCTCTCGCGTCAGAAGCGAGAAGATGTCGACTCTGAAGATGGACGGGACGAATCCCAGCGAGTTGAGGAAGTTGATGAGAGGCTGCGACTTGATCATCTCATCCTTGCCATGGGAACTGAACCGAAAGGTCCTGGACGTCGCCGCGTCGACTGGAACTGACTATGTCGACTTCTGCCTGACGGTGGAGTCTGAAAAGGACCTGAAGGCTGTCATTGCCAAATGCAAGAAAGCCGGGATCCGCGCGTTGACCGCAACAGGGGAGGATCCGGGCATATCAGATGTGTTTGCGGTTCACGGGGCCAGCAAGCTGGACAAAGCTGAAGAAGCCCATGTGCGGGATGGCGACAGCGGCGTCGCCGAAGGGTGCGACTTCTTCTCTTTGTGGTCTCCTATCGACTTACTTGAGGAAACGACAGTCCCAGCAGCGGTCTTCAAGAACGGCAAGATGACGTTCGTTCCTCCCCTTGACAAGAGGGAGATATACGAATTCCCACCTCCCGTGGGGCCATTGCCAGTCTATTACACGAACCATGAGGAGACCTATTTGATGCCCAGGTTCATCAAGGGTCTGCGGAATGCCGATTTCCAGATAGCCATCGACGACAACTTCGCCAGCATAGCGAGAATGTTGCGGAAACTCGGCCTTCACAGCCTGAAACCGATCGACGTCAAGGGCGTGAAGGTCAGGCCTTTGGATGTTGTCGTCTCGCTGATGCCACGCCCGGTAGACCTCATCGGCAAGGTGAAGGGACATGCGGTCATCGTTGTGGACGTTGTGGGCGAAAAAGATGGCGTGAAGAAGAACGTCAAGATGTGGACCATGATGTCTCACGAGAGGGCCTACGAGCTTTGCAGGAGCAATGCAACTGGCTATCTGGTCGGTTCAGGTGGCGCGGTGGCTGCTGAGATGTTGATCGAAGGCGAGGTCAGGGAACACGGACTCTTGGCGCCTGAGCAGCTCCCTGCGGACAAGTTCCTTGCGCGGCTTCCTTCGAAAGGACTCAAAGTGGAGGAAAGGATAACGAATATCTGATTCCGCGATCCTCAATGCCTGGTCCTATGAGCCAGAAGATCGAGAGCCTCCTCCTCCATGAAATGCAGCTTTCCCGGTACAACCAGTGAGTGGAGAGGAGACCCTAGGTCAGCGGAGATCAAGTCCTTCACTCTGCCCGCCATCACGACGCAGTCTGGAGCTCCGGCACGAGCGACCGCGCATACGGTCGTCGTGTCGGAAACGATCCCCTTCCCGACGCGCCTCTCCATGTCCATAAGAAGATGCAGCCCTTCCCCGGCTGTCATATATCTCGAGTTCTCTGCATCGATGTCGAGCAGAACGAGGGTGTGCAATCCTCTTGAAAGATTCTCGGAAATGACTTCGTAGGGGCTCGTGGGCGAGTATCCCTCTTGCGGGAAGGGCAGCGTTGTCGTGCGTCCGAACTTGTATTGCTGCAGTCCGAGAAGGCCCGGCACTGCGGTCAGGGCCGATGCACCGTGGATGACCGAGGTGTCTATGGATCGCTTGACGGCCCGGAGTCTGAGATCGATGTGCGTCGTCGCAGTCATGGGGTCTCCAGCCACCAGCAATACGACTCTCTTCTCGTTGCAGGCATCCAGCAGTCTTGTGCCATCTTCGACCGCCTCTCTATCCAGCGTTTCGATTCTCTTGCCGGTCTTGGCAGCCAGGCGGTCTAGCGAACCCGCTGCAAGAGTCGATGTGTAGTCCTCGGCGAATACCACATCTGCGCTATCGATCTCCCTCAAACCGCTGACGGTGATTCCGTTCTCATCATGGAGGCCAAGGCCGACGAAGACGAGCCTGCCTTTTCTCGGAGCCATCACTCTGAGAATGGATAACCCAACTAATGTAGTCTCTCTTATCCGACAGCGACTTTATCAGCGCGTAGGTTGATTTGCTCTCTCGATGGACACCCTCTGCCTCGTGGTACCGAAGAAGAAGGCCGAACCGGTTCGACGGCGACTCTTGGAGAAGGGGGTCCTGAGAAAGGACGTCCAGATAAGGTCGGATGCCAAGAACGTCTATCTCCCGGTCACTCAGCGGATCGATCTTGGATTCCCAGTCGAGATTGCAGACTTCAGGGAGGTGGAAGAGCAGGTCACGGACTATCGTGTGCTGGTCGACTTGCCGGAGGAGCTCAGGCCTCACCTACCATCCTCCTACGATTCGCTTGGATCCATCGCCCTCGTGAAGATGGCCGAAGAAGTCGCGCCTTATGCGAACCAAATCGGGAAAGCGATCATTGCGACGCAGAAATCCATAAAGACGGTATGTGTGGATTCCGGTGTCACTGACGAGTTCAGAACGAGGAGAATCAAGGTCGTCGCCGGTGAGAAGACCACTGAGACGACGCACAAGGAATTTGGAATCGTCTTCAAGATGGACGTATCGAAGGTGTTCTTCTCTCCAAGGCTATCCACCGAGCGCGAGAGCGTTGCCAGGCAGGTCCTGCCAGGCGAAGTCGTGATTGACATGTTTGCCGGCATCGGCCCATTCTCCATCATGATCGCCAAGTCGAAGTCTCCGAAGATAGTCTATGCCATCGACAAGAATCCCGATGCTGTCAGCTTCATGAAGGAGAACATCTCTCTGAACAAGGTTGCCGTCATCGAACCGATCCTGGGTGATGCCAGAGAAGAGATATCGAAGCTTGAGAAGGCCGACCGGATCATAATGAATCTTCCCCACGATGCTAGCGAATACGTGGCGGACGCGCTCCGGATGCTGAAGCCCGGGGGCGTCATCCACTACTATGAGATCATGGAGGAACCCAAGGTTCAACCTCGGCTCGACCAGATTGCCGATACAGCTAGACGAGAAGGGCGGGTTCTGAATGAACTCGCCAGAAGAAGGGTCAAGAGCTACTCCCCGACGATGAACTTCTACGGGTTCGACCTTCAGTTCTTCTGATTCTTACTAGGTTTGAGCGTGATCCCTCGTTGACCCTGATAGTTGCCTGATCGCTGCTCGTAGCTTTTCTTGGGGGGTGAACGCAACTCCTCGAACACTACCTGCGCGAATCTATCCCCAATCGGCACATCGACAGGTTCTTTTGATGCGTTATATGCTGAAAAGGTCAGATTCCCATTGAATCCTGCATCGATTCTTCCAAAAGAGGACAATATGCCTTTCCTCACCCAGGAGGTTCTGATCCATATCTCTCCGACGAGAACAGTGGGGAGCATGAGGTATTCCTTGGTCCCGACCACGAACCACGAGTTACCGGGTACCGCGACGGTTCCCTCCCTCGACCTTCGATCGATGGAAGGGATCCACAGCTCCTCGATTGTGACATCATACCCGTTCGGTGTCAGGTTGTTCTCGTTGAAGCCCTCGATCTTGAGCGTGCCATTGGCTAGCATCTCAAGAATGTCAGTGTCCGAAAGAACCGCCATCCTGGCTACCTCTTCCTGCTC
>JALHSX010000281.1 GCA_022865445.1 Thermoplasmata archaeon
CTATTCTCTGGTCCAGATGTCGTCGGGGATTTCGTCGTAGACGTTGTCCGCGCCACCTGGGCCCATGTCGATACCCTTTCTTCCGGAGATGAGCTCGTGTATGCGCTCCTTGCGGAACATCCAGTAGTGGATCCTCCACTCGCGGCCGTCGTATAGGGTCGTCTCCTCTCGCTCTGTCATGAGTATGCCCGCATCCTCGAGCATGTAGAATGCGTCCCGGTCCTCGGGTTCGAGCACGTTATCGATGATCCGCTCGCTGTACCCGAAGAAGTTCATCACATGTTGCGCCATCGCGCGTGCCTCCTCCTCGGGCATGCCCGCCTTGTCGATGCTGTTCTTGATGGCCTTGGTCAGGTGCTCGACGGTCAAGGTCGAGCCAACGGTCTCCCCGTCGGACTTCTTCAGCTTTGTTAGAACGTTCAGATTTTCCCGGCTGCCCTTCACAACAACACAACCCCCCACAATCTGCACGACAAAAGCTTGTTTTCGCAACATTCATCTAGCAAGTCATCGTATAAATATGTTCGCCAATAGCAAATGCAGCAGTAGAAACATGCTGCGTTTCCACTGGAAATAAGCCAGTGGGCAGACGGACAGAAGTGTACGGTGGTCGATTATATGTTGGTCGAATTCAGCGTCGTCCCATTGGGGGTTGGAGAGAGTGTAAGCCAGTATGTTGCGGAATGCATGAAGATAGTCGAGGATTCCAGCCTCAGCTACAAGATCAACCCGATGGGAACGGTCGTCGAGGGTGAATACGACGAGGTCATGGCGCTCGTCAAGAGTTGTCACATGAGGATCTTCGAGCTGTGCCCCAGGGTAATCACGACCGTCAAGATCGACGACAGGAGAGGGGCGAAGGGCATGATCGACGGGAAGATACTCTCAGTTGAGGAGAAACTGGGAAAGAAACTCAAAAAATGAAAGGGTTTTGTTCGCTCACCGTCTTCGAGTTCAGATTCAGATTGAGCCGTAGCCAGATAGGTCGATGCCGATCACTGACCAGAACCCAGACCAGAATCCGATGAAGATGAGAAGCAGCACGGCGCCCAGGATGAGGAACACCCTGACCCACTTCTCCATGTCGTGTCTGACTAGCCCAGCCAATAGCATCGAGCCCGTCAGGACCAGCATGCCGAAGGACTTGACTATCATTCCCCAGTCACGTCCGTCGGATGTGTTAGCCGTTCCCCACATAAGCGACCCGAGCCAGATCAGAAGCAAGCCAATTCCGAAGAATATGGCCAGCATCATATCGGACAGAAACATTGTTTTCAATGTCTCTGCGGTCGATTTTTGCGGCATTTGATAGACTGGCTGATACATCTGGTACGGACCCTGTTGCATTGGCCCTTGTGTTTGTCCAGAAACCATTTTTATCCCTTCCATTTCGATAATGGACTCGATATGTAATATCCTTTTCGGATGGGGTATTTAAGCCAGGACTCGTGTCAGCATGACACTACCAGAGCGAAATGTCGCATGCTGCAACTACTAGAATGGGGTTGGAACGCGGGCGCAATCAGTGTGTCACTGCTGGCTCGTCGTTCTCGTCCTGATTGTGGCGTTTCTTGACGACTACGAGCCTACACTTCTTGACTCGGGCGACTACCGGCTTTCCTAATTGGACTTCCAAGGGACTTCCCTCTAACGGAACACTCGCTCGCTCCACCCTGCGGTCTGCGTCCCTCTGCCGGATATCATGTGACTGATGGTATTTAAAACAGGTGCTGCAGTCTTGTACATCAATGTGGCCAGTCTAGGTCAGCTGCTAGGCCGCAGCGTCTCAGCTCTGGGCCCTGTATCTCGCGGCCTTCTCCTCAAGGATCATCAACTCGTCGCGGAGCCACTTGAGGTCAGCTTGAGTTGTTGCCCTCGTCACCCTCGCCGGGACGCCCATCACGAACGAATCGGGCGGTATCTTCGTGCCCGGTGTGACAAGGCTGCCTGCTGCGAGCACTGACCTCTCGCCTATCGACACTCCGTCGAGCACTATCGAACCGATGCCAATCAGGCACTCGTCCCCGATTCTGCACCCGTGCAGTACCGCAGAGTGTGACACGATGCAATGGTCCCCGACGGTTACAGGTCTCCCCTTTGGTGCCTCGGCAAACGCAGTGTCCATGATGGCGGAGCCTCGTCCGATTTCGACGCTCGCGTCATCCGCTCTCAGGACGACGCCCGGCCACACACTGGCCTTGTCGTGCAGCTTCACTTCACCGATCACGACTGCCGACTCATCAACGAAGACATCGGCTCCTAGGGAAGGTTTCTTGTCCCCGTATCTGCGGAGAACCATGCCCCCCGAATCGCAGCCTATGCCAATATAACTTTCATGACACAGGCCCGCTCGACTTTGCGGACGAACAGCTTATCTACCGTGAATACTGTTTCTGCGATAACACAACGCCAACGCCGAGCGAGATTCTCCCCCCCGGAGGCCCCTCATCGATGGACGAAGATAAGCGGAGAGAGCATTTCTATGACACGGTCGCCAGACTGGTCTCCAAGATACGGCTGACGTTGAATCCATCCGATGCGTTCGGCGTCATCTCCGACGAGGTCCGCGAGCTGACGGGAGCCAGCTACGCAGTCGTATTCTTGGTCGACGAAGACTCGCAGTATGTCAGAGCTGCGGGCATCTCTGGAGTAGATGCCTCGAAGATTGGCGCACTTCCGACTGTCCACATAGACGAGGCATTCAGGAGAAGTGTTGCTGGCAGGAGCGGGAGTGCCCCCCTTCGCTATGACACTCTGGAAAGTATGCCTGAGGTGGTCAAGCCTCTCGCGAAGGCGGTCGAAGCGGCTTCAGCCCTCGTCTGTCCCATCATCCTTAGGGGCGAGTTCCAAGGCTATATTGCGGTTGCCAATAGAAGCGATAGTCCGGGATTCTCTGCTGATGCCGAGGAAATCCTTCCTTCGATTGCGGGCGCCGTTGGCATTCTTCTGGAAAACCTGAGAATGAACATCCGGCTGGAAGCGGCGAAACAGCAGACTGACAGGATTCTCACGCATGCGCCAATCGGCATCTTCATATGCGACCAGAAGGGCATCTTCAAGTCAGTGAACCGACAGATGCTTCTCATCTTGGATAGGGAGTCTGAGGGGGAACTGATCGGCACCAGCGTGTTCGAACTCCCACTGATTGCAAGATCCGGCCTCGACGCATTGCTGATGCAGGGGATGGAGGGTCACGACGGAGAGAAGGCGGACGTTCATGTCGTTGCCAGATCGGACAAGGCGCTGTATCTTCACGTGAAAGTGACATCATTGAAGTCCGAGCGTGGCGATATCGACGCCATTCTATTCGTTGCCATGGACGTCACATCGAAGATAAGACTCCAGAACCAGCTAGAGAGGTCATACGAGAAACTCACTCAGACCTATCAGGAGCTCGAGCGCGTCACCAAGATGAAGACGCAGTTCATAGACGTCGTGTCCCACGAGCTCAGGACCCCGCTGACCGTCATGAGAGGCTACATCGACCTGGTTGAGTCCGAGTACTCGTCCAAGCTCGACCCCAAGTTCTCTTCGCGCTTGAAGATCATCAAGACCAACACGGACAAGCTCTACGCTCTCGTCGAGAACATGCTCGACGTTAGCAGGCTCGAGAAGGGCTCTCTCCAGATACACCTAGAGCCCTTACGGATAGATGCCATCCTCGAGGAGATCATCCAGACACGAGTGCATGATGCCGAGGAGAAGAAACAGTCGCTGACCCTTGAGGTCGAGGGCAGACTGCCGCTGATCATGGCCGATCGCCGTCGGATCAAAGACGTGTTCAACAGCCTCGTTGACAACGCGATCAAGTACACCCAGGATGGCGGGCGCATCCAGGTCAGCTCAAGGGACGAGGGCAGGATGATACACGTGTGGGTCAAGGACAACGGCGTCGGGATCCCGCTCGAAAACCTCGGCAAGATATTCGACCGATTCCACATAGTAGCCAGCAACGATCTCTCTCACCAGGTCAACAGGCTTGGTCTGGGGCTTCCGATAGCTAAGGGTATCGTTGAAGCTCATGGCGGCAGGGTATGGGTCGAGAGCCAGGTGGGGAAGGGCAGCGTGTTCCACGTGGACCTCCCGAAGGAACAGCCTAAGTAGGATTCTAATATCACCGCGCAATCTACGGGCCTGATGGCCTCTAGGGACAAGCGGAATGCGATCTTCCTGACAGTTCTCGCCAGCTTGGTCTGGGGCACTTCGTTTCCCGGGACGAAGCTTGGGTTGGGCCATGTGGGCAACGATGTGTTCTTCCTGTGGATGAGGTTCGCGGTCGCATGTGTCATAACGTTGTCCGTCGTGCTCTATCTCGGGAAGATGTCGCTGTCGATCTTCAAGAATCCGATGATCTGGATGATTGGAGGATTCAATGCGGCAGGATTCCTTCTTCAATATGTCGGCCTCACGATCACGACCGCATCGAAGACTGCTCTGCTCGTGGACATCAACGTTGTGGCAGTCGCTATACTCTCATTCTTCTACTTCCGAGAACGACTGGGACGGACTCAGGTCGCGGGCATCCTCTGCGGGTTGGTCGGCGTGTTCTTCCTGACGCTCAACAAGGACCTCGTGTTCGACCCTGACCAGATCGTCGGGGACGTCCTGGTCTTTGCCGCCGGATGGAGCTGGGCCTTCTTCATAATCTTCAACAAGAAGCTGCTCGACAAGCACACCGGGGTCGAGATCAGCTCTGCAGCGATAGCCTCTTGCGCGGTGTGGCTAACGATTCCCACTGGGTACCTCCTTGTCTCTGGCGCGGACTTCTCGATCGAGATCGAGGGATACGCGTTCGTACTCTACTTGGGCCTTTTCTGCACGTCCATCGCGACACTCCTCTGGGCCCTCGGGCTCGAGGGAGTCTCAGCGACTGCATCCGCGATGATAATGCTGGTCGAAGTGCTCATTGCTCTGGCGATCTCGATCCTGGTTCTGAAGGAAACAATGAGCTCGGCTGCCGTCTTCGGAGGCCTCGTCGTCCTGATATCCATATTCCTCGTCGCGGGAACTGGTAGCGGCGAGAAGACTCCCGTC
>JALHSX010000282.1 GCA_022865445.1 Thermoplasmata archaeon
GAAGTGGGCCCAACCGGATTTGAACCGGTGATCTACGCCGTGTAAGGGCGTTGTCATAACCACTAGACCATGGGCCCGCTCAGCCAATACGCTATCCCGTTTTAATACATTGTCAGGTTTGATTTCTTCTCGACACCGCGTCAAACCCTTTCGAGAACGCTGCCAGATTCTCCCGGACATTGCGCGCGATGTTCATCTCTATGGCTTTCTCGAAGTGTTTTCTGTCAAGGTTCGTCCGGCCTGTGCCTGCCAAAGCGCCGACCATCACTATGTTAGAAGACATCGGCACGCCGGCTTCGCCTGCAAGCTTCGAGGCTTCGATTGATACGAACTCCCCAGCGATCTCAGTAACTTCTCTTCGGACCTCCTCGAGCGTCGGATACTTGAGCTTCTGCGTTGACACGCTGAGCGGAATCATCTTCTCGACGGAGCTCGCAACAACTGTATTCTTCGACGCCTTGCAGACAGCCCTCAATGCCTCTAGCAGCTCCAGTGACAGAATGACATCAGCCTGACCGTCTGGAATCAAAGGGCTGTAGACATCTCCAATCCTTGCGGTGCACATGACCGAACCGCCTCTTTGGGCCATTCCATGCGTCTCACTCAGGAGAACGTTCTTCCCTGCGAGGATCGCAGCGTCTCCAATGATCCTCGATGCGGTGATGATCCCCTGGCCGCCGACGCCCACAAGATAGATGTCGGCCATCACCTGGCCTCCTTGATGGCCTTGTAGGGACACACCTGGGCGCATGCTCCGCATCCTGCGCACGACGCATCGTCGATCGTCTGGACCTTGTCGACGCTCGAGATGGCAGGGCACTGGAACTTATCCACGCAGGTCCTGCATTTCTTGCAGACCTCCTGGTCGATATACTGCTTCTTCAGAATCGCGCCTTTCTGGTCCCTCTTCGTGATCAGGGCGCATTCCCTCCTGGCAATGATGACGGAAACGCCGTTCTGTGTCAGCGCCTGTTTGACCGTGTCTGTCGTGGTCTTGATGTCGTACGGGTCCACGACCTTGAGCCACTTGACCCCGCAACCCTTGACGACCTCTTCGATAGAGACCGAAGTTATGTCGCAGCAGGACGGTCCTTTGTCGCTGCCTGGATGAGGCTGGTGTCCGGTCATTGCGGTGGTTCGATTGTCCAGAATCATCAGGAGAAACTTGTGGCCGTGGTGCACAGCGTTGATCAACCCCGGTATGCCAGCATGGAAGAATGTGGAGTCTCCGATGAATGCGATCACTGGCTGGTCGTTCACCTTAGCCAGTCCTCCCGCAGTCCCAACGCTCGAGCCCATGCAGACAAGGAGGTCGGCAGCGCTGTATGGTGGTGCGACTCCGAGCGTGTAGCAACCGATGTCGGAGGCGAATATCGCTTTGCGGTTCGTTGCCTTGTTGACGGCATAGTAGGTGGCGCTGTGCGGACAGCCAGCGCAGAGCACCGGCGGTCTGACCGGCAGATTCTGCAAATCAACGGAGACAGTCTTCGCAATCTCTCCTCTCAGCCCAAATGCTTTCACAAGTCCTGAGGCTACGATTGCCTGATCGAATTCGTAAGCCTGCGGGAATGCGCCATCGGCTTTGCCGAGTATCTTCGTCTTGAGCCCTTCGTGTTGCGCGACCGCTCTAATAGATGTTTCGAGGATCGGTTCAAGCTCCTCCACGACTGCGACCGAGTCGTGTGTCCTGAGAAACTCGGCAATCAAGCGCGTCGGGAGCGGGTGCGAGAACCCGAGCTTGAGGACATCGGTGGACATTCCCAGCACCTTCGCCGCATCCATGACGTAATTGAACGCTGCAGACGATGTGATGATTCCGGACCTGCCCCCAGTTCCGATCTTGTAGACTCGATTGAGAGCGGATCCGTCAGCCAGCTTCGAAGCTTCTCGCAGTCTTTCTAGTAGAATCAGATGCCTTGCCCTGGCAACCGCTGGCACGGTGACGAACCGCTTTGGATCCTTCACGAAATCCTTCTTCTTTGGTCCTGAAACTATCTCGCCGACCACGACTGGCCCCCGCACGTGCGATACTCTCGTGGTCGTCCTGAGAATCACAGGCAACTCAAGCTTCTCGGAGAGCGCGAACGCCTCCTTGGTCATCTGATAGCATTCCTGCGGCGAAGAAGGTTCGAGGAGTGGAATCCCACCGAGCAGAGCGTAGTACCGGTTGTCCTGCTCGTTCTGGCTCGAATGGCAGGATGGGTCATCGGCTGTCACCAGGACGAACCCGCCACGCGTGCCTGTGTACGCAAAGGTCAATAGCGCATCTGCGGCCACGTTGAGCCCAACGTGCTTCATGCTGACGAGAGCCCTCACGCCTGAGGCGGCGGCTCCGATGGCGAACTCGGTCGCGACCATCTCGTTGGTCGAGTACTCGAAGTATATTCCTGCGTCCTTGGCCACGCGCGCGAGCGTGTCCCCGATCTCTGACGCGGGCGTGCCCGGGTACGTGGTCGCTACTGCGATTCCCGCTTCAAGAGCTCCTCTGGCGATAGCTTCGTTCCCGAGGAGGAGCACCTTCGACCCCGGAGCCGCGTCAAGAACTCTGTCCATTGCGGCGAAGTGATTGGGTACATAGTGGAAATACCTTTTCCAGCTATCCGCAATCTTACGCCAATTTGCCGCTTCGACCAATAATGCCGTAGTTCCGGCCTGACCTCCTCACGCGTCATTTTGAAATACAGACAACTGGTTTGAGTAGTCGTGCCGGGCAGGACGTTTGCTGAGAAGGTCCTTGGGAGAGCCTCAGGGAACATGAAGGCCAAAGCGGGAGAAATCGTCGAGGCCTCTCCGGATCTGGTGATGTCTCACGAGAACACTTACCTCGTGAGCAAAGCCTTCTCTGAGATCGGACTCAGTCGTCCTTGGAATCCGGACAGGATTGCGATTGTTCTTGACCATCGCACGCCAGCGAACACGGTTCAGACAGCAGAAGTTCATTCGCGGATCAGGGAACTGGTCAATGACTATAGCATCAAGCGGTTCTACGACGCGGGCGAAGGGATATGTCACCAGTTGCTTGTTGAGGAGCGGCTCGTGAGGCCTGGGCAGCTGGTGCTGGGCACGGATTCTCACACGACTACTGCGGGGGCGGTCGGCGCATTCGCAACTGGGGTCGGCGCGACCGAGATGGCGGGTGTGTGGGCAACTGGGAGTCTCTGGCTGAGGATACCTGAGACTCACAGAGTCGAGTTGTCAGGACACCTCCAGAAGGGAACATATCCGAAGGACGTGGCTCTGAGGATCGCGGCGATGATTGGGCCTTCAGGTGCTGACTACAAGTGCATCGAGTTCAACGGTTCTCTCATCCAGGACATGCCAATAGCCGGCAGAATGGTCCTCTGCAACATGAGTGTTGAAATGGGCGCCAAGGCAGCGGTCGTCGTTCCCGATGCGGTGACCAAGGAATGGTTCAGAGGATTTGATCCTCCCGTCAAGGCCGTGGTGAGGTCCGATCCATATGCTGAATTCGAGCGTAAGATAGAGGTCGAGGTCTCAAAGTTGGGTCCAATAGTTGCTGGTCCTGACAAGGTGGAGCTATCCAGAAGTGTGGACAAGTTCGAAGGCGTCGGCATAGACCAGGCGTTCGTTGGAACATGCACCAACGGTCGCCTGGAAGACCTGATTGCAGCTGCCGAGGTACTCAAGGGCAGAAAGGTGTCCTCAAGTTGCAGACTCATTGTCGCACCAGCGTCTCGGAAGATACTAGTCGATGCCATTGACATGGGTGTTGCCCAAACAATCGTCACGGCGGGCGGCACCTTGCTGCCTCCTGGCTGTGGACCGTGTCTGGGCTCTCACGAGGGAGTGCTTGGTCCTGGAGAAGTCTGTATCTCTTCAAGCAACAGGAACTTCCGTGGGCGGATGGGATCCGATGAGGCTGTCATTTACCTCGCGAGTCCCGCCACGGTGGCTGCGAGCGCGATCGAGGGCAAGATCGCCGACCCGCGGAGGTTTTTGAGATGAGTGGCAAACCGCGGATCTGGCTCTTCGGGGACGACGTCAACACTGATCTGATAATCCCTGGGAGATATCTGGACAGCTACGATCCCGCCCATCTCGCTTCTCATGCGATGGAGGGCGCAAACAAGGATTTCGCAGCAGGAGTCTCGGATGGGGACATCATTGTGGCTGGCAAGAACTTCGGGTGCGGCTCGAGCAGGGAACAGGCGGTCATCGCGCTCAAGCGCAGTGGGGTTCAAGCCATCATCGCAAGATCGTTCGCGCGGATATTCTACAGGAACGCAATCAATCTGGGACTGCGCGCAATCGTTTCGGGCACAGCCGATTCCGTGTTCAAGGATGGCGATCCTGCCGTGCTTGAAGTTGAAGCGGGCACTCTTGCTTCTATTGATGGTTCCAAGATGGCGGCTCTTGACAAGATCCCAGAGCACGTTAGGGTGATTCTTGACCATGGTGGTCTGATCCCTCACATCAAAGCGAAGCTCGGAAAGAAGTGATTCGGCTCAATCCTCTTGAAGAGGAAGCAGGTTGTTGCTAGTCGAATGGTCGGCGCTTTCATCGAATACCCTTCTGGCATGTTGGGTCTGGCTATTCTTCTGTTCATCCTAGTGTATATTCTCCTCCGTCTGTTGACTCACAGACATTGATGCCTTCGCCAAAGGATATTATACGCTGGGTCAATCACTATCCAGGGCCCGTGGGGTAGTTAGGATATCCTTTTGGCCTTCGAAGCCGACGACGTGGGTTCAAATCCCACCGGGCCCGCTGCTATCGCTTCGAGGGAAGTTATCGGTTGTCAGCGTCTCCATCTACTGGTGGAGTGATGGTTCGGGTTCAGCGCTCTGGCGCTTTCGGTCTAGGAGACTCCAAAACCCTCGCCTGAACATTCGTTCGCCAATAACTAGATAAACCGCCCCGTATTCCGTCTTAACGCCGTTATTCACGGCGGTGATTTGAGATGAAGTTCGAGAAACTCACGAAAGAGCAGTATGCATGGGTGGGGATCAGACTGGTCCTCGGCTGGACGATGATCTGGGCGTTCTTTGACAAGCTGTTCGGTCTGGGATATGCCACGGCGTCGAGCAAATCATGGTTGAACGGAGGGTCTCCCACCTCGGGATATCTGCAATTCGCGTCCTCTGGTCCTCTGAGCGGCTTCTACAACGGCCTATCGGGGAACACTGGTGTTGATGTCATATTCATGGCGGCGCTCCTATTGATCGGAGGGGCTGTCATACTTGGCATAGGCACCAAGATATCCGGCTATGCCGGCGCCTTGTTGATGGTCCTTCTCTGGTCGACGAACTTGCCTCCGGCGAACAATCCGATAGTGGATGACCACATAGTCTACATGATACTCTTCCTTGCCATGACCCTCGTGAAGCCCGGCAGATGGCTTGGTCTTGGAAAGTGGTGGTCCAACACTCCGTTCGTGAAGCGTTTCCCGATATTGGAGTAGACGCCACAGGAGGCGGGCTATAGCCCGCCTCCCCAAACAATAACCCAGTTACCTTCCCAGCGCAAGAAAGAAGCTAGCCTCGCAGCTCAGTCGTGCCAAGCACACTGAGTCTGCCGCCTTCTAGATGAGTGATTAAGGCGCGAGATCCGGGCTGGAACACCAGCTCCTTCTGAAGATTAAGGGTCAGATGTGGCCTTCTCCTCATCGTTGTCGGGGACCTCGGGATACAGTTTGGCGCCGCACTTTTCGCACCTTGGCTGGTCTGCGCGGTTCAGAGCGTCGCATTGCGGGCATCTCGTGGCTCCTGTCATGGCTCTTCGAACCGCCTTCAGTCTTTCAGGGTCGAGCCTGTAGAGGGTAGCAATGGTCAAGTCGTGGTACGAACCGCTGTCTTCCCTGTCATCGGACATATTCGCCAATCCTCTCGACGTCATCGACTGGCGAATAGATAAATGGGACGCTAGGAACCCCGCTTATGCGGGATTCCAGAAAAGGAAAAAGAGTTTGCGCGCTCAGTCCACCCTGTTCTTGTTGACGTACTTGATGCAGTCCTCGAGAATCTCAAGGCCAGCGTCGAGATGCTCTTGCGGTATGTTCAGTGGCGGGATGTACCTGATGTTCGACTTGCCGCACGGCAGGAGCATGAGGCCCTTCTTGAAGGCCATGTCCGAGATCTTGTCCCTGCTCTTCGCGGCGTTCTTCTTGGACTTCCTGTCCTGGACGAACTCATGCGCGAGCATCAAGCCTAGGCCGCGTGTGTCTCCGATGATCTCGTACTTCTCCTGCATCTCCTGCAGGCGTTTCTTCGTCTCCTTGCCGACCTTGGCCGCGCGGTCTATGAGCTTCTCCTCTTCGATCACGTCGAGTGTTGCGAGCGCGGACGCGTGAGCAAGTGACGCGCCTCCGAATGTGTTGGAGTGCCGTCCGTATCTGTCGAAGTTCAGCTTCGCATCGACGATCGTAGCACCTATCGGCAAGCCACCGCCTAGTGACTTGGCGCTGCAGATGATGTCTGGGACCACATCGAAGTGTTCCGCTGCCCACATCTTTCCCGTCCTGCCCATGCCCGATTGGACCTCGTCGTCGATGAACAGGCACTTGTACTTCCTTGTGAGGTCGAAGACCATCTTGACGAACTCCTTCGGTGGCACGACGTATCCGCCCTCACCCTGGACAACCTCCATGCATATCGCGGCGAGGTCGTTCGGGGGGATCTGCTGCTCGAAGTATACATCCTCGATGACCTTCGCGCACCACATCCCGCAGCTCGGGTATTCCAGTTTGTAGATGCATCTGTAACAGTACGCATACGGGACATGGAATACGCCCGGCATGAGTGTTGCAGTGTAGCCTTCTCTCTGTACCCACTTGCTCGCGGTCAAGGTCATGGCACCCGTCGTCCTTCCGTGGAAGGCTCCCAGGAAGTCCAACAAGATCTGTTTGCCAGTTCCCCTTTTCGCGATCTTGATCGCCGATTCCACCGACTCCGCGCCAGTGTTGGAGAAGAAGACCATCTTCTTGTTATTGCCTGGGGCGGTCTTTGCCAGCCTTTCGGCGAGTCTCGACTGCAGTCCACAGTAGAAGTCCGTACCCGCCACATGCGTGTACTTCTCCACCTGGTCATGGATCGCAGCCACGACCTTGGGGTGCCTTGCACCAACGTTCAGGACGCCGACGCCAGCGTAGAAGTCGATGTACGTGTTTCCGTCGACGTCTTCAATCACTGAGCCCTCCGCTTTCTTGAACACTAGCGGTGCGGTCTTGGTCGCCTTGACGATGTACTCGTCGTCCTTGGCGACGATCTTCTTGGCCTCCGGGCCTGGAGGCTCAACTCTGATGTTCGGAACCTTTTGCATTTTGATCCCCTGTTGCGACTAGGTAGGCTCACTACTCATTAATCAGTTGTGGAAATACGGAGCTTTCTCGGGCGAAAATGAGGCGAATCCGAACATGCAGATACGATTATCGTACGGTATTCCTGGCGCGTGCAACAGGCAGCGCGTTGCGGAAGCGAAAATTACAATTTGATTTTAATTATAATTTGACAAAAATACACTTGCAGAAGGTCCGCGTTTCTCCGGTCCTCTTCCCTGCTGGCCTGAGGACGACAGCTCTTCGCGAATCGAGGGCGCCCCCAAACGTATATAAAGGGGCCACATTTTAGGGGATACCTCCACAGTGAGGCTAATAGCTTGAAGTATACCAGATTCGAGAAGGCCAGGATCATCGGCGCCAGGGCGCTTCAGATAAGCCTCGGAGCCCCGATACTTGTCGATGTAACCGATGAGACGATCGATCCCATCGAGATAGCTATAATGGAGTACGACAAGAAAGTCGTACCGATGACTGTCAAGAGAGAAACCTGAGGAATCCAGATGGACGAGGTATCTGACACGCAACCGCAGACGGACACTGGCGCGCATCTTCTGATCCCCGAGGATGTCTACCTCACGTCAGGAGTCCACATCGGCACTCAGCAGAAGAGCGCCGACATGAAGGAGTTCATTTTCAAGGTCCGCTCGGACGGGCTCTACGTGCTCGATATCAAGAAGACGGACGAGCGCATCAGAGTGGCGGCCAAGTTCATCTCAAGGGTCGAGCCTGCGAGGATTCTCATAGTGTCGGCAAGGCAGTACGGTCAGAAGCCGGCAAAGGTCTTCGGAAAGGCCATCGGCGCGATGGTCGTCGCTGGGAGGTTCGTGCCCGGCTCCTTGACGAATCCGATCCTACCCAAGTTCGTCGAGCCGGAGATGCTCTTCGTGACCGACCCGGCAGCTGACGAGCAGGCGCTTAGGGAGGCCCTCAACGTCGGCATTCCCATCGTCGGGATATGCGATGCGAACAACGAGACGAAGTACGTCGACCTGGTCATCCCGTCGAACAACAAGGGAAGACGCGCGCTTGCGACCGTGTATTGGCTCCTCACAAGGGAGGTCCTGAAAGCCAGAGGACAGCTGGCCAGCGACGAGGACTTCAAGATGACTGTGGATGAGTTCGAGGCTTCTCTCTAGGCGAGACGGTCTCCTCCTTTTCTGTTGGTTCTTTGCGAAAGGCTATTGGTGGGCAGAAGCCATTCACTTCCATTGGTGAGGAATGAGATGAGGCGTCCAACTGTCGCGGGCATGTTCTACGCAGGTGATGAGCGATCGTTGAGAAATCAGATCGAATCATGCTTTCTCGGCCCCCTCGGTCCTGGGAAGCTACCGAAGATCGGGTCCGCAAAGCGCC
>JALHSX010000283.1 GCA_022865445.1 Thermoplasmata archaeon
GCCGCGCCCTGTGGTCCACTGAGAACTCAGGTTTCGAGGAGATGCCGCGCGAGGTCGTTGACAAGACCGTCCCGAAGATCAGAGAGAGGAAGGGTCTGAAGCCCGAGCCATACGACGCATCGTACTACGCGGGATGATGGCACAGTCAACATCCAGCATGGCGAAGGGAAAAAGGCTAATATACCAAGAGCATCATCCTCGAAGAGAATGCAATTGAGGCGGTAAAATGGCAGGAAAACCACACTTGAACTTGGTGTTCATCGGACACGTCGACCACGGAAAGTCGACCACTGTCGGCCGACTGCTCCTAGACACAGGGCATATTGAGCCCCACGTCATCGAGAAGTACAAGAAGGAGGCCGAGCAGAAGGGCAAGGCGACTTTCGAGTTCGCATGGGTCATGGATGGGCTCAAGGAGGAGAGGGAGAGAGGTCTCACCATCGATGTGGCTCACAAGAGGTTCAACAGCCAGAAGTTCTACTTCACCATCATCGACGCGCCAGGCCACAGAGACTTCGTCAAGAACATGATCACCGGCACGAGCCAGGCTGACGCAGCCGTCATAGTCTGCTCGGCCATCGAAGGCCCGCAGGCCCAGACCAAGGAGCACATATTCCTTGCTAGGACCCTCGGAGTCAACCAGATCGTGATCGACGTCAACAAGATGGACGCGGTCAACTGGGACCAGAAGAAGTACGATGAAACGAAGAAGGCCGTCACCGAGTTGCTGAAGACCGTGGGCTACAAAGCTGACGAGATCCCGTTCGTCCCGTGCTCTGGCTACAAGGGAGACAACGTCGCGAAGCCATCTCCCAACATGCCCTGGTACAAGGGCCCGACACTGCTGCAGGCGCTCGACGGTCTCAAGGAGCCCCCGAAGATGACTGACAAGCCGCTCAGGCTGCCGGTCCAGGATGTATACACCATCACGGGCGTAGGCACTGTCCCAGTGGGCAGGGTCGAGACCGGTGTGCTCAAGCCGGAGATGAAGATCATATTCATGCCCGCCAACAAGGTCGGCGAAGTGAAGACAATCGAGATGCACCACGAGATGCTCACGCAGGCGGTCCCAGGCGACAACGTCGGATTCAACGTCAGAGGCCTGGCAAAGACCGATGTGAAGAGGGGAGACGTCGCGGGCCCAGTAGACAACCCGCCGACCGTGGCGAAGACTTTCACCGCGCAGATCATGGTCCTGAACCACCCGAGCGTGATCACGGTCGGTTACACACCCGTCTTCCACCTCCATACGGCTCAGGTCGCGTGCACCTTCTTGGAGCTGCAGAAGAAACTGGACCCGAGGACGGGCACTGTGAAGGAAGAGAACCCACAGTTCCTGAAGACCGGCGACGCAGCGATCGTGAAGATCCAGCCGACAAAGCCGTTGGTCATCGAGAAGGCGAAGGACTTCCCGCAGCTGGGAAGGTTCGCCATCAGAGACATGGGCCAGACGGTCGCGGCCGGCATGGTCATCGATGTCGAGAAGAAGGAGATGTAAACCCCTTTTCCAAATCCTTTATGTTTCTGTGTTTGAGGTTCTTGAAATGGTGCAGAGGGCAAGGATATCGCTCAGCGGGACGGACCCCAAGAAAGTGGACGGGGTCTGCAAGCAGATCAAGACGATCAGCGAGAAGACTGGCGTCGCGATATCTGGCCCGATACCTTTGCCGACGAAGCGCTTGGTCGTTCCGTGCAGGAAGGGCCCGGACGGCGGGGGCTCGAGCACCATCGACCGATGGGAGATGCGGGTCCACAAGAGGCTCATAGACCTAGATGCGGACGAGCGGGCTCTCAGGCAGCTGATGAGGATACAGGTCCCCGACGGCGTCAACATCGAGATAGTTCTCAGGTCATGATCGCGCCGGGCTGCGAGAATCCGATGCGTATCTCTTTTGAACAAATTAGAGCATGATAA
>JALHSX010000284.1 GCA_022865445.1 Thermoplasmata archaeon
AGCTTCCAAGAATCACGGAGTCGAAGGGCTACCAGAAGGCTATCAAGCGCTTTCAATCGCAGGTAATAGTTCAGCTTACCCGCATACAAAATCAATTGTTCTTCGCAGAGTTGGGGATCCGCGTTAAACCACTCAGGGTCTGGAACGTATCGTGGAAGCGCAATGATTTTTGATGTGAAGCGTTTCAGCCGATCGATTGTGTCACCGTTGCTTACCACAAGGTCAGCAGAGGTCAAAAGGCTTTCAAGTGCAGCCCGGGTTTGATCCCAGCCGAGCAGCTTCACCAGATCGCTGCCTGCATGGCGGACGATCAAGGGGACTCCGAGCGAGCGGGAGACAACCAAAGAAGCTGTTCCATAAGGCGCCAAGTAGTTGCATTCCACCACGTCCGGCCTCTGATCCGCAGCCATCTCGAGCGCCGCTGCAATCAAACGCTCAGTCTCCAATCCTCCGCCGGGGATAAACCACGGACCCTTGGTGTTTGCTTGAAGCAGCCTCACGTGCACTCCAGGCGGAAGCTCGGCCTGGTCCCGGCTGGCATAGAGATCAGGCACGAGGGTAACGATGTCAAATAGAAATCCTCGACGGGCGAGTGCTCTGTACAACCAATAGGTCTTGGAGGCGATTCCTCCTTGACCGGGTGGAAATTTGCCGAGGAGTAAGACTCTCATATCATCCTGTTAGGCCGACGTAAATCATTCACAAAATCGATGAGCGAAAAATCTGGCGGACTGATGCACCCAGGATCTACGTGAAGGTAGACAAAGAGATCCATCAGGATTTCGTCCAGGTTGCTATTCTCATCCTTTGCCCGGCAAGTACATCCGGCACTCAAATGCTCCATCATCTGCTCGGAGCAGAGCTGAATCGCAGATGGCATGGCCCATTTCCGCCGCACAGCAACCCGTTCAGTGCCGGGTTGAGAAAAGCGCCTTTTGGCAATGGAGCGCAGAGGTAATTTCGTCCAGGCATTGTTTCGATCTATCAACACCGATTCATCCAGTGAAGTCGCCCATGCAGCCAATTCATTGTCCAGGTAGGCAGGCCGGACTTCGAGTCCGAAGGCCATTCCTGAACGATCGACACTGGCGAGATGGTAGTCTGAAAGACCTTGATGAAGGGCAAGGTCTCGAACGGCTTGGCTCATCAAGGGTCCCTGTTCCAGAAGATGACTGGCCTCCAGTGATTGTCTGACCACGGGAGTTGCCGCACGGAGCCGATTTCGGAGAGATTCAACGAAGATCTCTGGGCGCATGTGAAGGCGATGATACCCGAGGAAAAGTTCATCCGCTCCCTCTCCGCACAGAGCTACCTTATAGTCCTTCCCGATGCTCCTCGCCAGCGCATGGAAGGCTACGCCCCCGAACAAATCAAAAGCTCCTCCAGCGATAGGCTGCTCGAAGTGCCATGCATAACTAACGATTTCACGTGCCAGGTCTTCTTCATTGATTGAGCGCTCCTCCAGGCAAACACCGAGCGCCTGTGCGACTCGACGTGCTTCTATCAGGTCATCCGCATCGCTTCTGTCGCTTAAGACGAAACATGTCACTGGAGCATGCCGACGGGCGAGGTCCAGAAGCAACGACGAATCTAGACCTCCAGAAAAGAACAGTGCTTTAGGGTGGGGATCATGCAAAATGGTGCGAGAGACCGACGCGGCAAGCAGTTCCTCAGTTCGTTCTGCCGCAGCGGTTGCTTCAGCCGTCAAGCCGGCACCGGCCATGGGGACTTGAGGGATCAGTGCAAACGGTTTCTCCTGTGGCTCTTCTCCAACTGAACATTCTATATAATGTCCGGGCTTAAGTGACTGCACCTGACGAAATGGTGTTTTTCCGGGGAAGAGATTGTGCCCGACGATACTGATAGATGAGATTACATCTTCATCCAGGTCCCTACTGAAACCGGGGAGAGAAAGAAGCGCTTTCATCTCCGATGCGAAAACCAAACCCTTTTGAAGACGAGCGTAGTAGAGTGGCTTTATCCCAAAACGGTCGCGCGCAAGGAGCACTCGTTGCCCATCTGAAAAACAGAAAGCAAAAAGACCTCGGAGCGCGGGCAGTATTGTTTTTCCTCTATCGCTCAGAACTCGGGCCAGGAGATTTGTATCGGTAACGCTCAATGCGTCTACGGGTGGCGATGCCGTCAATTCAAATAAGTTGTAAATTTCGCCATTCAAGGCTATGACTTCTTTGTCGGAGTATTGGAGGGGAGACTCGTCATAAGGCGGATGGATCGCCAGGCGGCAACTTGCGAGGGAAAGTTGGCCCATCATCGTAGCCTGTGCTCCATCCGGACCTCGGTGGGAGATGACCCTCAAGCCATTCTCAACATCGTCAGCGCTAATCTCAGAGCCCAGAACTCCTATAAACCCGCACACGATCAATCTCCGGAAAAACCTTTGATAGGAAGATTCTTCAAGGCATGGGAACAGCCCAGATAAATCCATGCCGAACCTTCCTCAATAAATGAGTCGGGAACAAGCCATTCGGAAGATATTGGTTCTCGCACCATTTAAGCACCCTGTTCAAAGCGGGGGAGGTTCACGATACCGGTATAGAGACAATGGCTCGGGGCCGGATTGTTACACCAAGGTCCCTACCCCCGTTTGGTCTTTGGTCACCCAGCAGGAACCCCTTTGCAGTA
>JALHSX010000285.1 GCA_022865445.1 Thermoplasmata archaeon
ATAGTCCACCAGGACACGAGCGTCTGCGACCAAGCCCGAGGTCGCGCAGCCGATGTGTTCGTCTATCTGGAATATCTTTTCGATGGACTTCGATTCGATGAGCTTGCTCGCGATCCTCTTGTCTACTATGAGCGCGACGCCATCCCTGAACTTCAGACCAACGGTTGTCGTTCCTCTCTTGACTGCCTCGCGGGCATATTCCACTTGGAACAGTCTGCCATCAGGCGAGAAGACGGTGATCGCTCTGTCATATGCCATTTGCCCTGGTTGCATGTGTGTAACACTCCTTCTGAAAGTGAGATAGGCTGAGCTGCATTGGCTCTATCTGGATTTCGCCTAAGGTGGTAACTTGATATAAAGGTTTTCGGCGAATGTCCGAATCTATTGCCTAAGGTCAGGATGTGTCAATAACGCTCTTCGTTCCTGCCAATTCGGGACTTGTACTTCACCTTCAAGGTCTTGATTGTCCCGGAGGTTCGAAGGGTGGAGACCTTGCATGCGGTACCCCTGATCGAATCCATCTTGGAGAGTATCGCGATGGCCTCCTCCTTCAGAAGATGAGGGACCTTCAGGATTCCGAAGTTGTCCTCAAAGACGGTTATCCTGAAAGAGTTCGCGAGGGGTGTGCCCCTTGCGACATGGATTAGAGAATCGAGAAAATCGTTTCGGGCGAAAGTGGGTTCGCCCTCGATGCTGAAGGCGATGTATCTGTACCTCTCACCCGGAGCTTTGCTGGGCATGGAAGCTCTCAGCGCACGAAGTCTACTCCGTGTTTGGTCTTCGGTTCCGAGTCCTTTGAGGACATCAGTCCTGGTCCTTTGACCCCGGTGAGCACGACCATCGTCCTGATGAGTCCGCTCATGTTCGGGTCCACACTGCAGCCCCAGATCAGCCTTGCGTTCGGGCTTATCCTGGCGCCCACCAGCTCAGCAGCTTTCTCCGCCTCTGTGACCGTCATGTCGTTCCCGCCGGTGACTCTGATGAGCGCTCCCCTTGCTGATGAGAGATCGATGTCCCCCAGAAGCGGTGACTCGAGGGCCTGCTGGACGGCCGAATCTATCCTGTCCCCCTTTGCCGTCTTGTTTGTCGCCTCGCCCATCCCGATCATCGCGACGCCGCCGTTCTTCATGATGGTCATGACATCGTTGAAGTCGAGGTTGACGAGTCCCGGCTTCGTTATGATCTCTGTAAGACCTTTTATCGACTCCATCAAGACCTCGTCTGCGACTCTGAATGCCGCGTCCAGGGGGAGTTTCGGCACCAGTTCGAGCAGTTTGTCGTTTTGTACTACAGCGCAAGTGTCGCAGTGCATCTTGAGCCTCTCGAGCCCTTTCAGTGCATTGTCCATCCTGACTTTCCCCTCTGCCTTGAACGGGATAGTCACTATGCCGATCACGAGCGCGCCTGCCTCCCGGGCCAGCTTCGCGACCACGGGCGCCGAGCCCGTGCCTGTCCCTCCTCCCATTCCGGCCGTAACGAATACTATGTTGGAATCCTTGACAAAGGCCTTGAGTTCTTCCTCGGCCTCTTGGGCGGCTCTCTCGCCTATCTCTGGCAGAGCCCCAGCACCTAGTCCGCGGGTCGTCGACCTTCCGAGGAGGATCTTGTGGGGCGAGTGAACATGCAGGAGATGTTTCGCATCGCTGTTCGCCGCGACGAGTTCCGCGCCGAAGATCCCGGCTGTGCTCAGGCGATTGATAGTGTTCGATCCACCGCCACCACAGCCAACGATCGATATGCGGACCTTCAGCTTCTCTACGATCCTCGCCAGCTCCTCGTCGTCCGGAGTCCCCAGATCTGTCTTCGTACTCTTCTCAAGCTCGTGCTGTTCAAGAGCATCATCAATAAGCGATTTCATGTGATCCCATCCGAAATTGTTTACGCATACGTATTATCCACTGTAGTATATAAATGCAGTCCGGCCAGATGGTCTTGGCATGCTCGTACTAGACATGCGAATCCTCCGTGGAAAACAACTCCGCGAGAGATGTGCGAGCACTCACCAACGCACCTAGAGAACGCGCATCTAGTTCTCCGATGAGCGAGTGAAGCGGACTAGTGAACAACCGCCTTTTCTTCCTACGGAAGAAGAAAGTCGGGATAACTGGCTCACATCTGGGTCTAGATATGTTTATATTCTGGATACCTGATTACTTATCTAGTCTTATGGGGTGCACTCATGCCGAAGTCTCTAGTGAAAGATGCATTGGGAAAAGACGTACAGGACGTAGTGGAGAGGTCTTCCCCTCAGCCC
>JALHSX010000286.1 GCA_022865445.1 Thermoplasmata archaeon
AAGACCGAGATAGTGGACTCCGTCGACAAGATAGAGCACGGGCTCGTCCGCGAAGCGTTGCGAAAGGTCGGCATCAGGAACGGCGTCGAGATCACCACTATCGCCGACATCCCCTCCCGAGGTACCGGCCTCGGCTCATCGTCCGCGATCGCCGTCGGCCTCCTGAACGCACTCTACGCGTTCAAGGGCTATCGGGCTTCCCCGAAGAAGCTCGCGGAGGAGGCGTGCGAGATAGAGATAGACAAGCTCCACGAGCCCATAGGCAAGCAGGACCAGTACATCGCCGCCCACGGAGGCCTCCAGCACATCAAGTTCAACGCCGACGAGACGGTCACCCTCGACCCCGTCATCTGCCCTCCGAAGACCAAGCGCGACATCGAGAGCCACCTGATGCTGTTCTACACCGGCAGGACGCGCAAGTCATCGGACATACTGTCAAAACAGAAGACCAACTCCAAGATCAACAAGGAGGTCCTGGACAAGATGCGGGATCAGGCCGAGAGACTGTTCCACGACCTCACATCCCTCCAGGTGCACAAGCTCGGGCAGGCGCTCAAGGAAGGCTGGGAGCTGAAGAAGTCGCTCGCGAAGGGCATATCCGACCCCGAGATCGACAAGATGTACGAGAAGGCCCTGAAGGCGGGCGCGCTCGGTGGCAAGATAACGGGCGCCGGAGGCGGGGGCTTCCTGGTGCTCTTCGTCCCGCCCGAGAGCCACTGGTCCGTCAGGAACGCGCTCACGGGCATGAAGGACCTCGAGTTCAAGATAGAGCATCAGGGCTCCAAGATAATCTATGTCGGAGATGACTACTGATGAGCGATGTGAACTCTCGAACGACCAAGTATCTGGACGAGGTGGCAAGGACCCTTGGGAAGATGGAGAAGGACCTGCCGTTCAAAGCGGAGGAGTTAGTCTCCGCCCTGATCAAGGCTAGAGACTCGGGCAAGAGGATCTACATCTGCGGCAACGGCGGCAGCGCTTCCACGGCGTCGCACATGGCCTCCGACCTGAACAAGGGGGCAAACAGAAAGGACGCCCCGAGGTTCAAGGCAATCGCACTCACGGACAGTATCCCAGCGATGCTTGCTTGGGCGAACGACTCCTCGTACGACGACATCTTCGTCGAGCAGCTCAAGAACCATCTGGAGAAAGGGGACGTCGTCATAGGCATCAGCGGGTCTGGCAACTCGCCCAACGTGCTCAAGGCTTTGCACTACGCGAACGACGAGGGGGCACTGACCATCGGCCTGACGGGATTCGACGGCGGCAAGCTCACGCAAGTTGCCAAGATATGCTATGTCGTCCCGAACCAATGCATGCAGCAGGTAGAGGACATCCATCTGCTGATCGAGCACATGCTCTCGCTCATACTCCGAGATTCTCCTGACTGTGCGGGACCGAAGGGAAGTTGAGGTCAAGATGCAGAAGGGCGCCAGAATCGCGGTGTTCGTCGACCGAGACGGCACCATATGCTTCGACAAACACTACCTCTCGGACCCGGACGGGCTCGAGCTCATACCGACTGTCGCCGAGGGCATCAAGAGACTGAACGACGCGAAGCTGCCCGTGATCGTAGTCACGAATCAATCTGGGGTTCGTCGCGGATATTTCACCGAGGAGACCCTCAAGGCAGTTCACGACAGACTGAGACAAATCCTAGCGAGCCACGGCGCCAAGATAGACGACATCTTCTACTGTCCCCACAGACCGGACGAGGGCTGCAAATGCAGGAAGCCCGCCCCTGGGATGCTCATGCAGGCAAGGGACAAGCATGGGTTCGACCTGACCAGATCGTTCGTCATAGGCGACAGGATGATGGATGTGGGCATGGCGCACGCGGTCGGCGCCAAAGGGATACTTGTCCCGGAACCCGGGGATCAGTACAACATCGAGAAGGAGATCAGAGAGTCGACCACCAAGCCTGACTTCAGGGCGGACACTTTCATGCAGGCGGTTGATTGGATACTCAAGAGGCTTGACAAGAGAGACTGAGGAGTGCACGCACGCCATCGATACATCCAAAGGCAACCAGAGCTCGCTGCAAGGTTTTACTATCCGAATAGCATTTCGTCGTGCCAAAGCAACGATTTGGCTATCTGAATGGAGGCGGTTGACAATCCAGAAACTGGTGCTGACAATCGGTCTTGCGATGCTCGCTGTCGCCCTCGGCATCCACATCGTTTCTTCGGATTATGAGAACACTCACGCGTTCATCCTAATAGGAGCATTGGTCGCGCTGATTGGGTATCTCTGGGGCTACGAGAGAACCCGTGATCATTTCTACGACAAAGAATCCCTGTGGCTCTGGTATTTCACATCAGTTCTTCTCTTCATAATCGGAGGGAGTGTTTCTATCGCCGCAATTGAAGCGGCAATTGACCGCGGAGACCCCTCTCCGCTGCTCGCTCTGGTTTTTGGATCTGCATTCATCATTGGCGGTGCCTGGGTTCTGCGGCAGGCAAGCACGATCAGATTGAGAGAGGCACTCACGCCCGACACTTTCGATTGTCCTGTCTGCAACCACGTACTGGGACGCTATGAAAGAAGCTGCTTGGGATGCGGCGCCGTCATTTGGTCGGTGGTCCGCCCCAACCCACGTCCAGAAGTTCTAATGCCAAGAAGAATGAGGCCATCGCAACCCTAATACAAACCCGCCCGATGCCCAGAGTCGGGGAATCTTTTTTTCAACAAGGGAACGAGTGCGTCTGCTTCCTCTTTGTCTAGGCTCACGTGATACTGCTGACCACCAGCAGAGAGATACAACCGAGTTCCCCCTCTCTTCTCCTTGAAATCCGCGATGTCCTCGAACTTAATCTCGCAGTACTCCAGTCCGTTTGCGCTGAGTATCGAGCGGGCTCTCGCGAGGTCGGAGCCCACGCCCATATCCTCTCCGGAACGGTTTCCCCTGATCTCCTTTAGATCTGGTCTGCGCAAGAACACGATGCGCCTGTCGGTTATGTAGAGGCTTCCTGGGCCGTCGTAGCTATGGAATGGAGTCATATCGCCGTGAATTGACGGATACTTGTCGTCGCGACCAACACTCTTCCAGCCGATCATAAGGCCGAGCCTAGTATCACGCAGAACGGCGACTAGTCTCTCACCGCCCTCCAGTATGATGTCTCCAGCGTAGATTGTAGCAACGCCCTTCGGATCGCCTCTGGACAAGACCCTGTATATCACGCCATTTCCGTCGATGTTGCCGACGCGCATGAGATCAACCTAAGCATGTCCTAGTTCGTTCGATTCGGCCTTCAACCGTCGCCCGAACGGGATAGCTCCCGCTCCCTATCGGGATTCTTCCCTATTTCCCTTTTTCCACCAGGGTTGCGACGAGCCCAATCTACTTTGCCTTCAGCACGATGAGCGTGGCGTAGCCTTGGTCGTTCAGCCTCTGACAGCACATCGCCAAGTCGCTTATTGCCAGGAAATAGGCGTCCTCCGCAGACACTGGGTCTATCGCGCCGGTCACGAGGTACATGCCGAGCCAGGAGCCCGCGGTCCCTGGAGTGATACACACTCTGAGCGCGAAGTTGTTGGGCTTGATGAGGTAGCACACCAAGGTCGTTAGGATCCAGCTGGCCTCGATTATCAACCCGTGCGGGCTCAGAGAGATCCCGGTATCTATCTCCGCTGAGACAGAGGCTTGCAGGTAGGTCATCTTAGCGATGTAGTCCTTGGCTTTGGTGTACATCACGAAGTTGTAACCGCTCTCAATGACGCCCACGGCGATTGCTGCGACAGCGCCAATCTTGAGAGGCACCCTCATCATTGTCTTTCCAGACAGACTGTTGAGCTCCCAGACCCTCCAAGTCACTCCACCCTTGACGGCGCCGTACACCCCAAGTGCGCCCTCGGCGGCCAACACCGTAGTGCGCACATAGTCTCCGTCGCGAGCGGCCACCAAGGCATAGTATCCGTCTGTAACGATGATTGTGGCAACTGAGCCTTTGATGAGGTACGATCTGAACTTCACCGTCCCATCACTCATCAGTATTTTGATGTCATCGACGTTGTCCACTGTGTGGTCAGTATACTTCGCGCTCACCTTCCGGACGGTCCTACCAGTCGCTGGATCTGGGTATTGAGCGAATGACAGATCGTCTCGTTTGATCCTGAAACCATGCTGACCGTCACTGAACTCAACCTCGCAGAGCGTGTACATAGACCGCTTTGAGTACCAACTCAGACTGCCTGGATTCTCCAAGTTCACCTTGACGTCATCCCATCCCTCAACGGCCCTCTTTATGGTGTTGTCGAATTCCCTCTGGAAGACCTTGATGCCCATTTTCCCAAGTTTAGACATCCCTTTCCAAGGCGTCGCGCCGTCCAGGTACCACACTCCAGGAACGCCCCACGACAGATGGCCTGTGATATTGTCCAGACGCTCCAAGCTCCGGCCAACGACGATGATGGCATCAACCGATGGCTCGTTGAACTTGCTTTGGTCGAAAGTCCCACCGTCGAGATCGTTGAAGACATAGAAGTCATACGATGCCGTGCCGTTGCTGTAGGAGTGGGGCCCCGAAGAAAGACCGAGTATCACACTGTCGTCACTTGGCAGAACGGACAAAACCTCTTCCAGATCGAATGCACGTCTCGAGTACACGGAATAGGCCGCATCTGAAATGGTGGTGACTGCCGCGCAGAACCGCATCGAGGACGTATCCATGGCCGTCCGCAATTCGACATCTCCGTAGTCAGTCTGGAACTTCGTGAGCCAGAATGGCGACAAGTACAGAACCACCTCGAATTGGTCGCCGTTCGGGTTGCAGTTGCTTGAAGTCAGGACTGACGCAGGTATCCGGAGCACGACTTCATAGCAATGCGTGTCTACCAGTATTGGCAGAGCCACGCTCTCGAAGAACGCAATGTTGCTCACCCCGTCCCAATCCCGGGTCTTGAAGAGGGCATACTGGAACATCGGAACGCAATAGTCGTTCTCTCCGCGGAAGAGGTACCAGTCATTGGCATCCATCCTGAACTGCAGAGTCACGGCCTGATCCTTTCCGAGAGCGACGTTCATGTCAGTCAGCGAGTAGACCTGATTGTTGACCGGCATCGGACCCCTATTGGTGAATGTGACCCGGTCCGTCCTCTTCCAACGATCGTAGACGAATTTGAACATCTTGTCCACGACGACAATTCTGCCAAAATACGGAATGTCTATGTGGAGCGGACCATACGTGTAGGTAGGATTGCAGTCGATTGCGTTGCTGAGAGTCTCCAGGCTGAGCACCTTGTAGTCCTTGATCTTGGGGTCTAGGCTTAGATTGTCGTCCAGTGATTTCCTGACATCGTAGTCCGTGGCCCAATAGGTCTTTACGCCGTCGCTCACGGTTCGGTCCAACTGATCATTGACATAGACCTGGGTACGACCGCCTCCGAAGTACAGCGTGTCGATATCCTTCGTGAACCTCAGCATACCGCTTTGGTACTCTGTGTACCATGTCATTGTATCCAACGGCGCAGCGGACAGAGGAGACTTGTCGTAATAGTCGACAATCCCATCATCATCATAGTCCGGGTCAGCTGGATTCAGACCCGTCGCTATCTCTTCGCCGTCATACAGGCCATCGTTGTCCGAGTCTGGGTCGACGATGTTCGGGAATCCGTCGTTGTCAGAGTCGCTTGTCGGAGCAATGCCCACCGATATCCAGTAGTCGTACTCAGCACGATCATCGATCATGTCATTGTCAGAGTCGGCCATCGTCGGGTCCATTCCCAAAGAAAGCTCGACCGAATCGTTGATCCCATCGTCATCGGTATCAGCCTTGAACGGATCCAGCACGTAGAAGAACTCAGCCATATCCGAAGATTTCAGCCACAGGCACCCTTCACTCTGAACCTTGATGACCACGGGGAAGGATATCCTGCCGTCGATCCTCCCGTCACTTGCATCCGACACCAGCGGGTGAGATGCAAGGTACTTGAGGATCTCATCATAGACGTTGCCGATTGTGATAGAACCTGAGAACGTCCCGCCGTAAGACCACATCTGCTTCGCGCCCTCGGAGGCCTGGTCCGAGTAGAGCCACACGGATGGGTTCGTTGGGTACATCCCGTTGACATGCAGAGAGACCTTGCCCGAGGGTCCCTCGTGTCCGATGATGATATCGTTGTAGCCATCACCCGTGAAGTCCGCCATCTGAATATGATACGGATAGCCAACTGTGGGCTACCACCTGTAGTCGTATACAATGGTCGTGTTCAGCCCGCTCCCCTCATCGATGAACGGCGCGCAGAGTAGCCGTCCAATCGATGAGGCACCAACTGGGAAGATTATATCTGGGACTCCATCGCCGTCTATATCCGACGAAGCGACATCGTACTGACGGGCTGCATTTCCCAGGTAAGTTGGATTCGACCATCCTGTTACGTAGTTGTATCCCGGATCCAAAGCCAGATTTATGCCGCACGCCTGATTATCGCTTGGCATCACGATAACGTCGACCTGCCCGTCGTTGTCATGGTCACCCGGTGCCAGTGCCTGTACCCTATAGTCAGAGGTCCAATAGTACCAGAATGGGGCGTAGATACTCCCTGGAATGTAGAGTTCCCAGCCAAGCTGGCTCGGACATGCCAAGAAGAGACCGACTTTCCCCTGGCCATTCAAGTCCGCGGGGAAGACGTATCGGGCTTCGTGACCAACATTGAAATCTGTCGTTGTGAAGCTATCTCGGCTGCTGGCCACGATCCTCGTCACCCATGTCGAAGAGGTATACGTGACCCATATCTGATTGCCAAAGGCAGCGACATCGAGCACCTGCAGCCCTGCTCTGACAGAAACGTACTTTGGACCGTAGAAGGCTCCGCGTCCGTTGCTGAACAGTATCGCCACCGTGCTGGTACCGGACCGAGAGACCGCGATGTCAGCCCTGCCGTCCCCGTCAAACTTGCCGACGCACACTCCGTAGGCACTTCCACCGACGTTGACAGTCGTGCTGTTGTCGAACATCGCGTTGCCTAGGTTGTATAGAACACCAATGATACTCGACTGGCCTGAGGAAACGACAACGTCCACACGACCGTCACCGTCTAGATCCCCTGCATCGATGTCGTTGATCCAGGACACTGGTACATCGAAAGTGCGCCTATCTCCGAAGAGCCCACCACCAGACTCAACACCGGTGACCGTCAATGAACCTCCGTGAAGGGGAACGATTTGACCATCGCTAGTCAGTGGGATGCTAATCATAACAGCCTGCTGGTTCCAGGTCGATGAATAATCATCCTGCTCAAAGACAAGGAGCTGGTCGATGCTACATCCTGCGGGAATTGCCAACATCTCCTTGCCGTTCAGCACTCCGTCATTGTCCCAATCCTTCTCCAGCATGTTCACGACACCGTCGGCATCGAAGTCCTCACCTGGAGCGTAGGGCTGCCCCGGGTTCTTCGCATCAAGGTCCTCTAGGAACTTCTTGCGCTGGCCGTCAAGCATCCCATCACCTGCGCTGTCGGGGTCGAGGACGTTGACCAGACCATCGTTGTCTCCGTCGGCCGTCGGGCTCGATCCGATGGAGAACCAGAACGCAACCTCCAAGGAGTCACTCAGACCGTCTCCGTCAGAATCCGGCTTGAACGGACTCGTTCCATAGAAGTCCTCCATTCCATTCACGAGACCATCGCTGTCATTGTCATCGTAGTAGTACCGGTCCGCCAGGCTCTGCGTCATTGACAGAGTAGTTGCTGAACTACTAGCTCCGACCATCACGGTCGAGTAAGTTGGGTTGACCAACAATATTGACGATGACGACTCCGCATTGTTGCTGGCGGCCGACAAGTAGGTGGATAGGGCCGAGGTGCCGGGTAAGGAAGATGCCTCGTTTGACAGCGGACCTTCGCCTACGCCATTCACGGCACTAATCTTGTAGTAGTAGGTCTTGGTCCCAGTCACGGGATAGTCCGACCACTTCAGTTTGCCCGTGAGCGGATCGATGCTCCAGCTTGTTGCAGTCTTGAAGTAGGCTTCCTTTCCCTTAATCGTGCTGCGATAAATCTTGTACGCTGTGATAGGCGAACCGCCATTGGAGCCAGGCACGTTCCATGTCAGGGTGATTGTGCTCGCGCCGCCTCCCGCCGCGGTCAAGTATAGGGGCGCCGAGGGAATCGTTGGAGCAGTGCCCGGCTTTGCCGAAATCTCGTACGACAAGGCGCTGTCGCCGGCCAAGTTGCTCGCACTGATCTTGTAGTAGTAGACCTGACCATTGGTGCGTCCAGTATCCGTAAACGATGTGGTTCCAGTGACGGTAGCGATCTGCACCTCGGCACCTGGGCTTGTGCTGCGATATATCTTGTAGCTTAGCTGCAAATCAGTAGCGCCGCCGTTGTCCAAAGGTTTCGTCCAAGTCAACACTATCTGCGTGCTGGAAGGAGTACACTGCGGGTTGACAACCGTCGACGGATTCTTCCACGTGGTTGCATTCACTACATTTGAAGGAAGGCTATCTCCAACGTCGTTCGCCGCTATGATCTTGTAGTAATAGATTTGCCCTTTGGCAAGTGACTGGTCGCTGAATTGCGTGACCCCGACAACTGTCGTCAAGTATGGTATCGAGCCAGGCAAAGTGCCCCTGTAGATCTTGTATCCCGTGATAGGCGATCCGCCGTCTGGAGGCGTCTGCCAGACCAGATTGATCGTGGTACCGGTCGCGGTCGCCACAAGATTCGACGGAGCTCCCGGAACGTTCGGAGTGGTTGCGGATGCAATGTTCGATTGAGCGCTTCCGCCCACAGAATTGTTTGCCACAACATAGTAGTAGTACAGCTGGCCGTTCGGCAACCCGCCATCGACATACGTGAACTGGTGGCCGTCCAGAGTCGTTCCGAGGCACAAATACGATGAGGTCTCAGTCCGTCTGTAGATCGTATAGTGGAGCACCTCCGTTCCTCCGCTAGATAGCGGCTCGAGCCAAGTCAACGAAACTGCCTGCTTCCCACTGACTGCGACCAGAGCTCTGGGCGCTGAAGGAACGTCGAAGGTTGTGCTGAACGCCTCATTGGACTGCGGGCTCTCACCCAACGTATTCACCGCAGAGATCCTGTAGTAGTACGTCACGCCGTTGGGAAGGAAGATGTCCTGCCATTCTGCGTTGACTGGCTTTATTTCCCTGAAGTATGTCTCACCGCCCGAGACGTTGCCTCGATAGATGATGTATGAGAGGATGGGGGGTCCTCCGCTGACCGGCTCGGACCAGCAAAGACCGATCTGCCGCACACCAGGTGTAGCTGTGAGATTCTGAGGCGATTCCGGTATCGTCCACGTGGTTGCATTCGCCTCGTAGGAGAAGAGCCCCGGCCCGTATTCATTCACAGCCCGCACTCGGTAGAAGTAGGTCTGGTTCCTGCCGAGGTTCGCATCTGTGTATCGGAGCTCTCCAGAACTCACATTCGTGAGGAACGACTCGTTCAAAGAGTAGTCACCGCGATAGATCTCGTAGCAGGTTATGTTGGAATCCAAACCAGCAGGCGCTTCCCAGCTCAAGGTTATCTGCCCATTTCCTGGAGTGCACGCAAGGTTGCGAGGAGAGGCTGGGGGACCGTAGGGGGTTGCATAGGCCTCTTCGGAACGAGCCCCCTCACCTACAGCGTTGACGAGACTTACCTGATAGAAGTATGTAGTGCCATTTGCCACATTACTATCCCAATACCTTCCCTTTCCGCCGAATCCTTCATAGAGGAGAGTCTCCTCGCCAGGGGCGGTACCTCTGTAGATTCGCCATGCGGTGACTTCCGACCCTCCGTCCCTGTGGGGGTAGACATACCAGGCAAAATTCACCGCTCCCAGGAATGCGCTGGCACCTAGGGTTATTGGAGCATCCGGTACTGATAGGGGTGTTGTCCAGCCTTCGTTGGAGAACGGACTCTCTCCAAACGAGTTGTTTGCGGTCACCGCATATTTGTACATTGTCCAGTTGACCACATCAAAGTCATCGCAGCTCAAGACATCTGGCCCGACCTGAGCTATACATACCATAGGACCCCATGCGTGGCCATCAGAGATCGAGCGATAGACAGTATAGCGAATGAGGTCGGAACCTCCTATTGATGATGGTGGAGACCAGGCGATGAAGATCATCCCCGCCTGTCCCGTGACGACCAGGCCAATGGGAGCCGTGGGCGGTATTTGGCCGGCCGCAGGGTTCAAGCCATTTTGCACTTCCCAACCATCGGGGAATCCGTCGTTGTCACTGTCATAATCGACAACATTCCTTATGCCATCTCCGTCTGTGTCTGCGACGACTGGATCCAACCCCATTCCGAGCCAGAATGCAACCTCGTCGCCGTCCTTGAGTCCGTCACCATCGGTATCGTTATCCACCGGGTCTGTGCCATATACGGAAATCTCCTGGCTATCCGTCAAACCGTCGTTGTCTGTGTCGGCCAGGACAGGACTCGTAGAATAGGTGTTCACCTCAACGCCGTCTGGAATACCATCGTTGTCGCTGTCGTTGTCCAGGACATTGACCAGACCATCTCCGTCACTGTCCAAGTCGCCCCACAAACGCATCTCCTGCCCGTCGAGCAAGCCATCGTTGTCGGAATCAGGGTCGACTATGTTGGCAAGGCCATCACCATCTGAGTCAACAGCTGAAATGCCCTGATAGATCCGAATGTCATCGATCCAAATCAATGAGTCGCTGCTGTCGCGCAGCACAAATCCCAATCGGTTGATGCCTGTAGGATTATTCGTTGGGTGGTTCATCGCCGCGCCTTTGCAGACGGCGGACGAGCCACCCCTAGTCAGAGTGACATCATACGTGCCATTGAACAAGTCGACGTTTATCTTCAGCTCATACCAGACATTGTCCCAGGCATAGTTCCACATGGGACCTACGCTCTTCCCACTCGGGAAGGCATACAGGTTGCTGAAGACTCTTGTCAAATTGAAGCTCCAAGCACCGTCGTCCGCCGCAAACACGATGTCGACCTTGCTGCCGCTCCAGGGCGCAGTAGCGATTACAGCCATCTCGGCAACGAAATGATTGTATTGCGGGGTGAAGTTGTGCCAAGCGCTCACATTTCCTGTCAGTTGAGTTCGGCCCAGCTCGAGACAAGGATCCGCAGGGTCTCCGAACCATGGATAGATTTCTACGAACCCGCCATCACCGACTTTCGTCCAACCATCTGCCCCAGAATCGAAGGTGTCTGTGAAAACAGCCGGACCCACAAAGGTCGCTCTCTCCCAGAACTCGTTTTCAGCGTAGTCCGTCACGCTATCAGAATCGGTGTCCGCAAGCACCATGCTGGTGCCAATCTGGGCTTCGAGTCCGTCTCCAAGGCCATCACCGTCTGAGTCGTTGTCATTCGCGTTTATCAGGCCGTCTCCGTCGGTGTCGATGCTCCAAGAGATCTCGTCGCCATCACGAACTCCATCCGAGTCGGAATCGGCAGAAGTGAGGTTTGTGCCAGCTCTGAACTCGACCATGTCAGCTAGTCCGTCGGAGTCGCTATCGGCCGACAGAGGGTTCGACTTCAGGACATAGTATTCGAAACCGTCCGTGAGCCCGTCTCCGTCAGAATCCGCATTGTGCCTGTTGGTACCAATGACATCTTCATAGTAATCTCCGAGCATGTCGGAGTCGCTATCCACGCCATCTGAGCCATACCCGAGCGGGTTGCCGCCGTGCAGTATCTCCCATCCGTCGGAGAAGCCATCGCCGTCAGTATCATTCAGAAGAGGATCTGTGCCATATACGTATGTCTCAGCCGCATCGGACAGACCATCGTTGTCTGAGTCCGGAGAACCTGTAATTGAGACACTCTGCTTGCTGTAGTTCGTTCTCACCAGATTTGGATGCGATCCCGATTCAAATGCCAGGTCGTAGGTACCACTGAACAATACAGTAGAATCCCGAACCGTCGGGGAGGAGTTCCAGAAGCAGAACCCGACTCCATTGTTCAAGGAAAGAGTTCGGTTGCAATAGACGGCCGACGTATTGTTGAAAACCACGCCATACTCGTTGTTCTGAGCGAGGTTCGAATAGAATACTGGCTGAACGCTATAGTCGATCCTGAGTCCTGACAGAGTGGTCACACCAGTGGAGCCCGAAGAGATGCTCATCGGGATCTCCACGTCGCCGCTTCCATCTGCCTGTGTGAAAGAGCCCAGCTCGTCAAGGATTCGAGAGTTGGATGAGTTCATCTTGATTGTGCTCTCGAATCCGCCAGAAACCGACCAGTCGACATCACCATCGCAACCAATGTCGAGAGAGGGACTGGCAGGATAGCCACAGTCGAAGATGTCTATGTGGTTGCCACTATCCTGCACATAGACCTTGTTGAATGATGAGGCAGCGACGCCCTTCGGGGTGGACAGGCCAGGAGCACCTCGATAGACCAAGGTGCCATCCAAGTTGAGTACAACGAGGCCATATGTTTCGTCTGAGACGTATATCTTGTCTCTCACATCTATGCGATTGGGACGGCCCAGTCCCTGCGTGATCTTATATCTCCAAACCCCGTCCAATGTAAAGACGTCTATGTGCGTTCCATCCAACACATAGATCCCGCTGCTGCAGACTGAAACATCTGATATTGCAAGGCTAAGTTCGGTAGTGATTGGTCCTGCCTCGCGGCCGTAGATGACAAGTTTGTAGGTGCGATCGGCGATGCACAGAATACCATTGTAGTAGTCAGTCCCCTTGGGGGCCTTTATGAAGCCCGTCAAGGTGTCAAACCAGTAAATGCTGCCTGCCAGGGTCCGGAACATGTCAACATGAGTGCCATCTATCACATACATGTAGTCCCCGTTACTCGTCACATCCGTCGGGCTAAGTAGGTCGCCTCCAACGCCTGGAAGTCTGGAGTATATGGGTACAAGAAGGCGAGAGCCGTAACCATCGCAGACCACTCTGATTCCGTTGGTTGAGTCAGCGGCGAAGATGCCCCAGATATAGCCAGCGGGATCCCAGTTCTTGTACCAATACCCCTCGTCAATCCCATTGGCACGTACCAGCCCATTTGCCCACGGAGAATCGCTTGACGTCGACGGCTGGAGGTACGAACCAGTGATGCTCATCTCCGCTTGCGACAACTGTGCTCTCTTCGGTAGGGTGAGAGTTATGTTTGCAGAGGAGCCTGGGCCGACGAATTGCCTAGTCTGTGTGGCGTTTCCATCAGAAAATGTTGTCAAAGTCTGTGTGGTCACGGACCCGTTGAAGTAGTAGCCATAGACAGAATTGCGAACAATGTTTCCGTACAAATAGGGGCTTGCCTTGTCAACGAAAACAGCAGAAGAGGAGGAGTCCTCGATTTCAGTGGACACGATAGCGACGTCATTGGAGTAGACCTGCACTCCGCCGATGGGACCGCGGCCGCCCAAACCAGTAAGCTTGGAAGAGTTCAGAAGAGCACTGCCGTAGATGCGGAAAGTCCACCTAGTATTTCCGTAGTAAGTGCTAAGCTCGCCGACAATGGTGCAGTTCGAAATCTCTAATTTCCCGCCCGCCTTGACGGAGAAATCAATGGCATGATCAGAGTGATCGTAGAGTGTGACCGAACAGTCTACCAGAGCCAATGACCCACCGCTCTCGACGACTATGTTCGTGCCCTGGTAGAAGTCCCCGTCTTCATATCTCTCATTGCCCACGATAATCCAGTCTTGAGCCGTTTCCGGCGGAGCGCTCACACACATCGTATTGAACGACACCGCCAACATAACAAAGACGACCGCAATCGAGGCTACCCTAGTGTATGTCACCTGAATCATCCCCCCAAGCTCCGAATTCCCCCCAATTCACACCTAGGATGTGAAGGTCAACGGTAATCTCCTTACCGATACTTAAACCGTGAGTGGGAAAGGTACGTCGTCAGAATCCCAGTGTCAACTCACTCAGGGGGACGAGCTTTCAGGTTCTTGAGAACTCGTGCAACGTCTCAACAACTCTGAACGAGCTGTCGATGACAAGGTCCCACGAGACAACAGAGCCGTTCAGCGTCAGTAGAAGGAGATGATCTACTTCCGACTCGGTCATTCAAGTCTTCAAACATCTTCAATACAGTCGATCAAATGAATACCATTCGCAGCGATGATCTTGACATCCTTCACCTCGCGCTTCACGGACTCTATCGCATTATGGAATACCATGAAGGACCTCTCCATCTCTCATCCGAAGCGAGGGGCAGCACCTGCCTTCCCTGATGGGGTATCCGGCGTCCCTGATTGTTCGACGCGTAGCAATACCGTCTCTTCAACCGCTTCCATTCTGGATTTCGATTTGAACCGAGGAGCGGCATCCTCGCGAGCAATTGCTTCCGACTACCTGTAGTCCACACCCTCATCACTTGATGCCCCGCTCCGCTCCGTCCTGAGAACATGGCGACCTACAGCGACGCGATATACATTGACGAGTCGGGCAGCGGTTCTCCAACAGACAACATGCACCGGTACTGGGTGAGTGCCGCAGTCTCAGTGGCCTTTGACCAGACCAATGACCTGAACGAAGGCATTCGGCGAATACTTGCCAACCACTTCAGCCCGCATGTAGGAGAGCTAAAGGGGTCTTCGATGTCGAAATACCTGCGCCCAACATCTACGATCACGGAAGTCGTGAAGGACCTAGGAAATGTATTGGACCACACTGGCACACATCTGTGGGGGGCTGCGACTTCGTTTGGGTCTTCTCCGCCCCGAGGCCTCCCCACCTCAAATCCAAAACCGAAGGACATTGCGCGACAAATGCTTCTGGAGGAAATCAACGCCCGCCTTCTCACGGGTTATCACCATCCCGATCACAGTCTGATAATCTGGGATATCTCTGAAAGGCAAGAACTCCAGGACTTCAGCGCCAGTATCGCGAGGTTCATGTCTGTCCGTGACGAAACTCCGAGGAGCGAAAGACTGGTTCCGGCAGCATTAGGTGGGCTGTCTCACGATTGGAGCGGGCTGCAGACTGCTGACGTCATCGCGAATTGCGCCCTGCACTATCTGGGCCATACCGCGTCGTTGACGGGTTCCAAGACCGACAAGGCAGAAGCGTTCAGAACGGAGTTTCTGCCACGAATGCAGAAGATCGAAAATGCAGACATCATTGGTTGGATGGTTCGGTAGCATCACAAGAAAAAGTGAGGAGGCCTAACGACATAACGACGCCCTCCTCCTCACAGTTGATGATTGACCCTCTTCGTATTTAAGAGGTTGGCGTCCTTGTAGCAGATCGCGTTCCTTGACTGCCCAGTCTCTCGAACCAACTTCATCAAGAATGTGTGAGAAGGCCTATCGACATCACGCCGACCTCCTCCTCACAATCAATCATCGACTCCGCTGATACTTAAATGGTTGGGCTTGTTGTAGCTTCGCGCGCAGCCCTTTCGCCAGGCTTCTTGAAGAACATCGAGAGAAGGTGAGGAGGCAGATCGACCCTATGCAGACTTCCTCACAAACGACAACTGCATCAGCCCCTACTCAGGAAATTGCCACCCCTGTAGAGTCTAGCAGACGAAGCACTCGGATAAGGACAGGTAAACCCAATCACCCAGCGCCTAGGGCGTGTCGCGCTTCAGAGGACTCCCTCGCGTACATCATCATGAAAACCATACCGATCACGACTGCGAACCAAAGCGTGCACACCCTCGTAAGAATGACGGCGAATGAGGCCGTCGAGGCTGTCACGTCCAAGACTACCAAGAGCCCGACCATCGTGGCCTCGGTCGTGCCCATGCCCCCCGGAAGCATGCTTATGGCGCCTATGACCGACGAGAAGGCATAGATGAACACCGCCTCCAGAATACCGATATCGATCGCGCAGCCCCGCGCGATGAGGTAGAACGCGATGCACTCCGCTACCCATGCCAAAGCCCCGAAGGCCGTCCCCTCGACCAGGTTCCTCCCGGTCAACAGCTGTCTCGCATCCTTGAGCGCCCCGTCGAGCATATGCCCGATCTTCGCGAGGCGCTTCCTCGCCTTCAGGAATCCCACTATCTTACCGCTCATCCTCTGCGAGCTCAGGACCAGCAGGATTGATGCGACTATCACTGTCACAACGGCGAACGAGACCAGCCCGTATGCCAGCGCGAACGACCCGACCCCGATCAAGAGGATCATGCCCGTCATGTCGGACATGCGCTCGGCGAAGACGACCGCCACGCCCCTCTCGACAGGCGCGCCCTTCTCGATCTTCAGCAGGAGCGCCTTGACCGCCTCTCCGGCCTTCATGGGCGTGATGGACATCGACAGACCCGCCAGGAACAACCAGTAGCTCTTCTTCCTGGGAAGCCCGATCTCGACCTTCTTCAGATATTGATGCCACCTCTCCGACCGGACAATGTAGTTCACGAGGACCAAGCCGATCACGGGGGCGATATAGACCCACTCGAACCGCTTGGCAGCCTCAGCGACCTTCTCCCAGTCAGAGAGCACGACAAGCACGAAGTAGA
>JALHSX010000287.1 GCA_022865445.1 Thermoplasmata archaeon
CCTGAAACCTGTCGAGGGCGTGGTTGCGACCGAGCGAGTCGGCTCCGGGCCTTTCTATCCTTCCGTACGAACCCTGAACACGAACGATTCACTGGTTCTGATACATCCCTTGCTTCGTGACCAGTCGGGGGCCAGGGTCGGGTCTTTGGACATCCCAGAGCTGAGCCTATACAAGGCTGGCTCCTTGATTTCTCTATTTGATCTTTCAGAACACCGCCTGAGACCGGATCCGAAGCGCGTCATTGCACTCACAGGCAGTGGCACCTACACAGCCTACATAACTGCTTCCGGATTCTCTCAGATCTGCAACGCTGTCGAGATCATACTGGGATTCACTGTTCCTTCTAAGGATTCAAACCCACCCGCCATCACGGGTTTGAGTATGTCGGAGAGATTCGTCCCTGGTCAACCGATCAATCTCGAGTTCTCTGTTACGGACCAGAGTGCGCTGGGCAAGATCGAGGTGTGGTCGAGTCTGAATGGAGCTGATTCCTGGCGGAGCGTTTACGTGACGAATCTCGGCAATGGAAGATATGCGGCGTCTCTGAACACATCCACCACTAACAAAGCGATCGACCTGCGGCTGAAAGCCACGGATTCGTGGGGCAACTACATCGAGTACATCGCGTCGAACGCATCTCTGAAGCAGGTGCCAGTCTCATTCGATTTGACAGCAGATCGGATCGTGATACCTTACTCCACTTCGAGCGAATCGGTTCTGCTGACAGGTCACTTGACAGACACCTCTGGCAATCCGTTGAGTACGGAGGGTGCGGTTCCGCTTGAGTTGATGGTCGATGGAAGAAAGGTGGGCATGTTGCTGGATGAGTACATGTCGGACGGGTCGCACGCACACAATGGTAGCATTCGATTTGACTGGCATTTCAATCCAACGCACATATTCGCAGGGCCAAGCGAGCCTGTTGACATCCAGGTTGTGTTCGATCTGGGGATATATCAGTCTGTCACGAGAACGATAACTCTCCGCCCGATGAGACTGACAAATGAGCCTCCTATGATCTCTCTGATATCTCCCGCGAACAACAGCGCAATTGCTGCCGGACAGGCAATAGACTTGGAGGTTGAAGACGACGGCCCGTTCACAGTCGATGCAACTGTTGATGGGGAATCGATTGGACAATTGCATGCCCCATGGAACGTGGAAACGACGGGTTGGAATGATGGAATCCATGTTCTTCGAATAGTCGCCATCGACGACCAATCTCTGACGACCAGCGCGTCCTTCAACTTTGATGTGGATGCACAGGCGCCGTCTGTCAGAATCCTCTATCCCAAGGATGGCGGCAGAGTACCGATTGGTGCTGTGCTAACTGCAGAAGTCTCCGATGTGCATTTGAAGGAAGTGTACTACTCTGCAGATTCTGGTCCGGCCCAGACGCTCGCATCGCCCTTCGCTATTGACATGTCAATTTGGGCTCCGGGCAATCACGCGGTCATCATGACGGCTCTGGATTATGTCGGCCATCTGACCTCGAGAAGTGTATCCTTCGAGATTGTCAACAGCAGCATCGCGGTTCAACTCGAGAACCCTGCCAATGGCGGGGTATTGCGCTCTGGCACACCCATCACGTTTTCCGTCTCTGGCATAGGAACGACCACAAGTAGATGGTGCACGGCGGGAGTCTGGCAGGAACTTGGAGGACTGGTGACAATTCCTACCGATGGCTGGTCCGAGGGAGTCCATAGCATCATCATCAATTCGACTAGCGATCTCGGTGGTTTCGATCAAGCCACCTTCACGGTTACCATCGATGACACTACCCCGGTGATCCTGCTCACTTCCCCGTTGAACAATTCGTTTGTGTCTCCTTCGGACAACATCCGATTCCAGGTGTTATATTTTGATACCCCAAATTTCCTGGGGTGATGGGTGATCGGTATTTCGATCACCCGAAACCCCTTCAGCCTTTCAAGTTGTAAACGGCCCACGACAGCCTGGGTCTCATTAAATCTCA
>JALHSX010000288.1 GCA_022865445.1 Thermoplasmata archaeon
CGAGAGTTTTCTGCCCTCGGGGTAGTTGATGAGCACGCGACCCGCGGGCTTCAGCCCCTCCAAAATGTCCACTCCCCTGACCAAGGAGTTGTCAAGCACTACGACATAGTCGGGTTCATAGATGCTGGACTTGATTCTGATTGGTTTGCTGTCGATCCTGGTATATGAAGTGACAGGGGCACCCCTTCTCTCGACGCCGAAGAATGGAAATGCGGAGACCTCGAAACCCATCGCAAAAGCAGCGTTTGCCAGGACCTCGGAAGCGATGACCACCCCCTGGCCGCCTCTCCCGTGGAATCTGACCTCAATCAGCGGGAACACCGTTTTGGATGTTAGCATGTTCGAGCTATTAAGAATTCACCAACCTACTATCATGCCACATCCGCAGCCCGCGCCTGGCACAAGTAGATGCGCGCCGGATGCACTTCCACATCATTACATATCGAGAACGCGATTCGCGCAGCTGTGAAGCAACCCTTTTCTGGACTGTACGCCCGCGCGTTCTGTCATGCCACCGAGGATCTGGAGAAAGTCAAACGGGCCTTGCTCAACACGATTGGCGACGCCGAGATCCAGATCGCGCGGACTGAAGGCCATCACGGCAACCCCATCACGATAGTTGAGTCGAGCGTGGAGAGCATCGAGGAGATATCCAGGTTCTTCGAGAAGCTGGCGACAGATGACCTGAGGTTCGTCCTGGACACCCTCTCGACCAGGATGGACGAAGGGTGCAACCTCTTCCTCAAGATCGACAAGCAAGCAGCCTACGAGGAGCGCATACGCATGGGACGCAACAACGACGTCATCTCCATTAGGATCAAGGTCATCGCGTTCCCGGCGAAACGCGAGATCGCCCAGGGCACGACGAGGACTTTCGTAGAGAGCATCGTTCTGAAGAAGGGATCCTAGTCGCGCAGACGATTCTTTCTTATAATGTGTAGACATCTGCCGATTGATAGCGAGCAGGGGTAGCCAAGTCCGGTCAACGGCGCAAGGCTTAGGACCTTGTCCAGCAGTGGTTCCGCGGTTCGAATCCGCGCCCCTGCACTAGGTCTTCGCTTCACGCTTGAGGAATATGTCGCAGCCCGATTCGAATTCCTCGGGAGAGAGCCATTTTCGATATTTGCCATCCGGGAAGCAGCCGCGATGAGTTCCCCGCGCCTTGTACCAAGCGCAGTTCCTGCACGTCCGGCCAGAGTTCCTCCTCAGAGACCCCAGAACGAGCATCTCCTCCGCTGTGTAACCACTCTCCGATCCAGGCTTCGCGTTCACGGACTGTGATTGTCTATCGTACTAATCAGGCCTTCCACGACGGCAGGGTCGAAGATAAATACGGCGCGGTCATTCCATTCGACCGTGAAGTATCTGTACTGTCCCAAATGCAAGGAGTTGCGGTTGAAGGCGTGGTACGAGCGTCGGAACCGCTGCTCACGGTGTTACAGGGATGCGACGGCTATCAGTGTCCCAAACAGCTGGCTCACCTATGTCACCTACGGGCTCTATGTCATCGCTCCAGCGCTTGCGGCTGTCTATCTCACCACGGACGTCAGACCGTATATCTGGCTGTCGCTTGGGGGGGTCATCATCATGATAGTTGTCTCCTTCGTCGATGTGTCTCGCGGGGCAGCCTACGCAAAGAAGAGGATCAAAGTCACGGACGGAGACTTGCAAGGGTTCAGGAAGCGCGGCTGGAGATAGGATAAGGATTGCCTTGTATGGATTTCCGTCATCTCCAGGAATGTCTGTTGAACTCGCGTATCGGTTCTCCGAGTCCGCCTCTTCGTGGGGCAGCTTGAGGACCGGGCTCGGCAACCCGTCATGAAGATCGTAGACAATCAGGAACGGCTCGAACACTGGGTTGCACAGCGAATTCATCATCTCCAGTACGATCGCATTCAACGTGGAGAACACCATCTGGCTCGCGCCGGAGGACAAGGCGCGTACCTCCACCGCGATGCAGGTCGCGACATCCTCGGTGCCATCCAGACGATGACTCCCTTCAAGATCTATCGAGACCGGACGGCCGATGGATGCGCGGAGAAGAACTCGGAGGATCTCCGCCGGATCCGCGTCTCCCTGTAGGTCCGTCCTCGGCTCGACCAATGGTCTGGCATAGGAAACGAGAACGCCGCAGACTGCGAGCGCGGCTGCGAAGAACACCATCGAATCCATCAAGGCCAACTGTCCGCGGCGATCCTTCCTCAGCCTACCAGACAATCGCCCTCACCTCTACAACCACGACCATCAGATGTTCGTCAAACGCATTGAGTAGCCTAGCTGCCCCGACCGCTTGAATGGGGGAATCAGGAGTCTCGTCGGGCCAGTGAACGAGCCATCGAGCCTCGGGATAGCGCTCGATGATAGCAATGGAACAGTGGTGAGCCGGGAGAACTCCTCCTGCCAGGTGTGAAAGGTTCAGGTGTGATAAGGCGCTCACAGTTGGAAACGACTCTCCGCCCAGTCGTGCTTCGGTCTCCAGAACAACCTCGTTCACGAGGCCCTCTGCCAGTGCCTCGAGTCTATCCCGCATGCGCTGAGCCTCCAATGTGTTGGATGTCCAAACGCCGGCCGCTACGACGATGAACACACCTGTGAGCACGAACATCAGCACAGGGAGATCCTCGAAGAAGCCTGCGACTCCATCGCAATCAGCCTTCATGGGATATGGGAGCTCGACGCTGCACCAGCATCCTGGTCACTACATGTAGCATACGAAAGCTGGAACGGTAGAAGAGGCACTGATGCCAATGCGCAACGCATGAAACACCGCCAAGGACCGACAAAGAAGCTAATACCCTCCATCAGCCCCGAGAACTGCTGTCCTCACGAGTACAGCGAAGACGAGGGGCTTCAGCTGGAGATCGATTGCTCAGCGTGCCAAGGCGCGCATGACCTGACGAACAGCAAGTGCGTCTCTGGAATCCTCAACGTGATGGTGACTGGGGCAGTGCCCACGGCAATCATCCTGAAAAGACTCATCCACAAGAGGTATCGTGGAGAATCTGTAGGGCCAGTGGCCCTTGTTGCCTCAGAGCTCTCTGCCTTGAATCGCGCAATTGCCTCTGCAGAGAGACCGTCAGACAAACGGTGTCGGACATGCAGCGCCAGTAGGGAGAGGGTCCTGACGGCGATGAAGCACCGGTTGCTCGAGAACCCGGCGGAATACCTGCCTGGTCACAAGAACATGGCTGCGGAACTCATATCCATGTTCCGCTCCGATCAATGCAGCGACTCGATCAAATGCATTGAGAACGCCCTCTCGACAAGCATCGTGCAATCTGAGGTGGTTTAGACGGGGTCGAGGCCACCTCCTCCAAGGATCGTCTCAAGGACAAGCGCAGCCATCCCAAACCCACCAAACATCAAGGTGCGTCCCAAGCAGCTTGCCTTGACAACTGGCTCAGGACCGGGCAAAGTGGAAACAAGACCATGCTTTGCATCATCCTGGGTCGAGCCGACAATCGAGCCTAGGAGCGGCTATGCGCTCCGGCGTCAGATAGCTGGCGTGGATGTGATCGTCTCGTCACCGGATGGTGCGAGCTTCGGCATATATGCAGTCGATCCGCCTGAGTATCGCTTGAGCGCCCCTCATCTCCAGGCGCTCACCGAGGCGATCCCTAGGATCTCGTCGACTCTACCGGACAACATCGAGATCAACTCTCTCGACACGATCAGACCGTACATAAAGGCGAGGGCGAAGGACCTGATATTCTCGCGACTTGCCGCCAGATCTGCTGACGAGATCGGCGGAATGGACCTTGACAAAGAGGCAGACCGATTGGCAGAGCTGCTGTGCAAGTACACTGCCGGATATGGTGTTCTGGAGACGCTCTTGGAGGACGGACTCGTCCAAGACATCTACGTCGATGCGCCTTCTAGCCAGACGCCCGTTCACGTGGTGCTGCGCTCTGATGTTGACAAGGGCGTCAGACAGAAGTGTCGGACGAACATCCTCGTGGGCAGAAGAGATATCCAGAGCTTCGTCTCGAGAGTCAAGTTCGAGACTGGGCTTCCATTCTCTGAGGCGCATCCCGTCCTCGAGGCGGACATCAGGCGCTTGGGAGCGCGTGTCACTCTAGTAGGCCCACCCTTGAGCGACAGAGGCGTCTCAATCGCGATTAGGAAGCACTCGGAGAGCTTGTGGACGATGTCGAGGCTGGTCGCCAACGATTCCCTCTCACCCCTTCTATCGGCCTTTCTCTGGGCATGCGTCCTGGGCAGAAGAACCGTCCTCCTTGCAGGGAGTCGAGGGGCGGGCAAGACCACCCTCTTGGGGGCGATGCTGCTGGAGTTCCCATTGTCCCAGCGCATTATCCTCATAGAGGACACGCCAGAGATACCCGTCAGGAGGATGCAGACCCTGGGATATGACATCCAAGCTCTCAGGTTCTCAGGAGAAGACGGTAACAGCGTGACCAATGCTCAGGAGGCGCTCAGAGTCAGCCTCAGGATGGGCGAGAGCGCAATCGTGATCGGAGAGGTCAGAGGCCAGGAGGCAAAAGTGCTCTATGAGAGCATGCGGGCTGGAAGCGCAGGCTCCTCCGTGCTCGGCACGATCCACGGCAATTCCGCGAAGGGCGTCCTAGACCGAGCGGTCGAGGACCTGGGGATATCGGAGAGGGCATTCTCATCGACCGATATCGTGGTCGTGATAGGATTGGTCAGGTCGCCGGATGGGACCAGGTTCTCAAGGCGCGTGGTCGAGGTGGCCGAGATACGAGAGGACGAGCACGGCCTCGCGTTGGTAGACCTTTTCAAGACAGACGCCGGATGCCCGCTGGCGAAACCGACCCCTAGTTTCTCCCCAGGATGCAGATCGATTCAGCGGGCTGCGGACTCATTGGGGGTGGACGCTGAAGACATGATGGAGATAATCAAATCGAAGGCCCACGCGGACCAAGTCCTGTCCGAGTCCAAGGGCCGGGTGCCTCATGCCAAGGACCTGACCACGGATGCTTTCCGAGTCCGATCCAACGAGATACTCGTCAGGAGCCTGTTCGCGAGGGAAGGCCCGGAATCCGGTCTGTCCGAGTGGAGGAGTTGGTTGGATGCCCAAGGCTGACGGAACGCGTTCAGGGCATCCGCACTTCGTCCGACTCTGCAAGCGACTGGAGACGGTCGGCACGAGGATTCGCATCAAAGCTCGGAGGACCCGTAAGCATGACCGTTCCATTCAGCGACTTTCGTCTGCTATAGATCTGTCAGGCATGGAAGTTGACGCGGAGACGGTCGTTTCTGCAGCCAGGACCAGTGTCGCACTGGGCGCGATTTTGGCCGCAATCCCGATCGTGCCCGCGGTAGCGCTCCTCGGAAGCCAGTATCTCGTGCTCATCGTGGTCTCACTTGCAGTCTCCGTCCTGATGGTCAGGGAGGCGATTCTCTCGTTTCCCGAGAGCGCGGCAAAGAAACAGGCGGATGAGCTCCTGAGAGCATCTCCTGAAATGGCGAACCTCATGATCATGAGCCTGAGGCATGAGCCTTCGCTGTCTAAGGCAATAAGATTCGCATCGACGAAGGATAACGCATTCTCCCATGAGCTCAGAAGATGCGTATGGACTGTTGTCATGGGGAAACACAGCAGCTTCGAGGAGTCTCTGCAAGAGGTCGGGGAGAGATGGTCGAAGTACTGCGACGAGCTGAAGGCGTCATTACATTCGATGGTCACAGCTTCTTGCGAGTCGACCGCGGACGGCAAGCGCAGAGCGCTTGACAGGGCCAACCAGGCGATAATCTCGGGCGCGAAGCGCAGGATCGAGGACTATGCGCTCTCGCTGTCCACGCCGAGCATGATCATGTTCGGACTCGGCATACTGCTCCCTCTAATGGTCGGCTCGTTCCTTCCGATGCTGTCCTGGGACATATGGTCTCTTGGAAGCGGGGCGGACAGCTCCGCGGCGATGGACCTGAGCCCTGCGGTCGTTCAGACCGTGTTCATCATGAACGTGCTCTTCCCGGCAATCGGGATCCTTGTCGCCTTGAATTCGGTCACTCGGCATCCACTCGAACGAGAGAGGATGAACAACGGCAATGCTCCGCCATCACGGATCAAAGTGGCAGCCGTCATCTGCGCATCGATCGCTCTCGTGGCCTTCTGCGTCCAGGAGCTCGATGGGATCATCCGATCTCTCGCAATACTCGTCGCCGCCGTTGCGCCTGGCTCATTGTTCCTCATAGCGACAGGGAGGAGTTCTGGAGACAGGCACGCCAGTCCGTCGAACGTTCAGCTGGAGGACACGCTTTTCAGAACAGGCGCGCGCATGCTGGAAGGAGAGAACTTCGAATCGGCATTGAACAAGGCCAGCCAGGGTGCGTCTGACGCCGGCTCCCGGACGACCCGGATGCTCTCATTCAGGTCTCTCATATCGGGAGAGGCCTTCGACCGCGCTCCCGCGTGGGCACCCTGTTCTGGAAGCTCGAATGCGTTAGAGGGTTTTCGAGTCGTGAGAGAAGCGGCCACCAAAGATGAGCTGGCAGCGGGTCTGCTCGCGATGGATATCGCGTCTTACCTCAAGGACCTGCGCGATCTGGAATCGACGCTCAAGAGCCGCCTGAAACCCACCGTATCGATGATGAGGATGACCTCGTATGCGCTCGGACCTGTCGTCCTCGGCATCACATACGCGATATACCTCTCGCTTGGGGGCGTCACGGCAAGCGGCACGGGAGGAATCGGGGCTGGGTTCTTCCTCCTCGTTCTGGGGGTGTTTCTGGCAGAGACGAACGCGGTGGTGACATACTTCCTCTGGGGTCTGGAGGGCGGCAAGAATCGCTCGACCCTGTTCTGCGCTCTGGGAACCTGCATCCTGGTCTCGGAGATCGTCTACGCCTCGACGGCGTTGGTAGCGAGCTGAGCGCCGGTCTATAAATCACTTCGTTTTCAGCTTTGTCGATATCTTCTCCATATTCCTCTCGAGAAGGGCCAGCTCTTTCTGCTCGAACGCTCTCGGATCCACGGGGATGATCATTAACGCCTTGCCCTGAGAGATGTGGTCGTTGACCTGGTCGATGACTCGCAGGACCTTGTTGAAATCGTTGTTGGACACGAGGTACTCGATCCCGTCCAGAAGGATCACGCCGCATGGGTTCGCATCGATGAACTGGATCATCGTGTGCGTCAGTATTCCCAGGTTCGTCGGGGAGATGACTTCCGGGCCCGTGCGGGTCGCGAGCCAGTATATGGGGGTGGTTTCAAGTCCGTATTTCTGTTTTATGAGGTCCGGGTGTTGGCGGCTCACGGCCAAACCCACCATCTTCTTGCACGCGTCGCTAGATGTCGTCGAGATTATGTTCACAAAGGCGTCGAAGCTGATGTCGGGCGGAGACTCCTCGACCACGTACGATTTCCCGCCGGCCAGATTGTATTTCCTCGTGATCCCGAGCCCTGCCTCCGCGCCAGATTTCTTCACGTCGGTCCTCTTCGAGAAGAGGCCCATCTAATCACTCCACATCGCGAGGACCGAGCTCAGGGCAATCTCGTTTGTGGGTTTGAGGAGGAAGTCCTTCGCGCCTGCGTCCATGCTGTCGCGGATCATCTTCTTGTTGATGATAGAGCTCATGGCTACGATCGTGGCTTTGGGGTCAATCGCGAGCATGGCCTTCGTGACCTCCACGCCAGACTTGCCCGGCAGGATCATGTCGACGAAGGATATCTTGGGTCTCTCCCGCCTGAACACCTCGATCGCCTCATCGAAGTCCTTGGCTTCCACAGTGTCGTGGAAGCCAACCCGCACCAAGAGTTCGACCATTATCTTCCGAAACGCTTCCGAATCATCGACGACTAGGGTCTTCATTGCAGTCACCTGTGTCGATTATTGAATGCTCATGAACGTATTTATCGTTGTCCTGGAAAAGCGAGGGGAGATGGGCAGGCAATTGGTTTCCTGACGCAATGCCCTTCCTCCAAATCCTTTCGGAGCACGGCGTCCAATCAAGGGTGCGTGCCAACTTGGAAGGGACTTATATGCTACCCATCTCGTGTGATTATGTGGCGCTTATGGAGATAATACTTGCCCCTGCACTCAGCATTTGCTCGCGTGCCCGCGGGGTGGTTTTGAGGACAAACAATTATATACTGGCATGGGGATTCTTTCAAAACGCCTTTTAGCTGACAAGTTTTCAATGACGGTGTCAATTCATGACAGATATTGAGAAAGTCAAGACGGGTACTACGACCATAGGGCTAGTGTGCAAGGAAGGAGTCGTCCTGGCCACGGAAATGAGGGCCACCATGGGGACTCTGATAGCTCACAAGACCACGCAGAAGCTTTTCAAGATCGACGACAACCTCGGATTGACGGTCGCGGGGGTGGTCGGGGACGCACAGACTCTCGCAAGGTACATCACAGCAGAGGTGGAGTTGTACAAGCTCAAGAGGGGACAGCCCATGAGCGTGAAGTCGGCCGCCACTTTGACCTCGAACGTGCTTGGAGGCAACAGATTCTACCCGTACTATGTTGGCCTGATACTCGGAGGCATTGACAGGGAAGGAGGGCATGTCTATGCTCTGGACATGGTCGGAGGTGCGATACCCGACGACTATGTGACCACCGGCTCCGGCTCACCGTATGTGTACGGCGTGCTGGAGGATCACTACGAGAAGGGCCTGCTAGTGAACGACGGCATCGACCTCGCGATAAGAGGTCTGCACGCAGCCATGAGACGAGATTCCGCATCCGGGGACGGATACAGTCTTGCGTCCATAACCAAGGACGGATTCGTCACATGCGACGAGAAAGACATTCAGAAGCGGCTTGCCAAGATGAAACTGTCGTGATAAGTCAGTACATCTCCAGTCGGCATTTCTGCCGAGACAACCTATTCGATACAGTTGAGTGAAATAGATGGGCATAGAGAAGATTCTAGAAGACGCCAGAGAGGCAGTCAAGAAGACCATCCCCACAAACATAGAAGTCACCGACATCGACTTCGAGGGACCTGTCATAGTCATCTACACGAAGAACCTCGAGGAGTTCGCTCACAACAACGACCTAGTCCGCCAGCTCGCACAGAGCCTAAGGCGCAGGGTCGCGATCAGGCCCGACCCGACGATGCTTGCGGACACCGAGAGCGCGGAAGAGAGGATCCGCAAGATCATACCTGAAGAAGCGAAGATATCCAGCATATACTTCGACGATGAAACCGGTGAGGTCACGATCGAGGCGATATCACCTGGGCTCGTCATCGGCAAGCACGGAGCCGTCCTGAACGAGATCAAGAAGGAGATAGGATGGGCCCCGAAGGTCGTCCGAGCACCTCCGATTCCATCCAAGACCGTCAGCGAGATCAGGAGCTATCTCCGGAAGATGAAGGACGAGAGGAAGGAGTTCCTCAGGAAGGTCGGAAGAAGGCTCATGAGACAGCGTATGAACGAAGAGACCTGGCTCAGGGTGACTGCCCTTGGTGGCTATAGAGAGGTGGGAAGGAGCGCTTCCTTGCTCACGACGCGTGAGAGCAAGGTTCTCATCGACTGCGGTGTAGCCGTCTCAGCGGACAACGGCGGTTCTACGCCCTACCTGAGCGCACCTGAGCTGCAGCCGATGGATTCCATCGATGCCGTTGTGATAACGCACGCGCACCTGGACCACTGTGGCCTTGTGCCAGCTCTTGTCAAATACGGATACGAGGGACCAATCTATTGCACCACGCCCACGCGTGACCTGATGTCTCTCCTTCAGCTGGATTTCATCAAGGTGGCCGTGGGTGAGGCGAAGAAGGCGCCGTACGAGTCATCCCACATACGGGAAGTGGTGATGCATTGCATCCCGCTCAAGTACGGCGAGACGACAGACATCTCGCCCGACGTCCGGCTCACGCTCCAGAACGCGGGACACATCCTCGGATCGTCAATAGCTCACTTTCACGTCGGAGACGGGTTATACAACATCGCCTTCACCGGCGACATCAAGTTCGAGAAGTCATGGCTCTTCAACCCCGCCGTCAACAAGTTCCCGAGGCTCGAGACCCTCGTGATGGAATCGACATACGGTGGCTACCACGACATGCAGCCCAGCCGCCAGGACGCTGGCGCGCAGATCAAGGAGACGGTCCGCATGACACTGGCGCGAGGCGGCAAGGTCCTGGTTCCTGTCTTCGCAGTTGGAAGGTCGCAGGAGGTCATGCTTGTCCTCGAGGACCTGATGAGAAACCACCAGATACAGAAGGCGCCCATCTACCTGGACGGGATGATCTGGGAGGCGACCGCGATCCACACAGCATATCCGGAATACCTCAACAGTCAGCTGAGGACCCAAATATTCCAGATGGGCGAGAACCCCTTCCTGTCCGAAATCTTCAAACGGGTCGACAGCTCCGAGATGCGCGAGACGATCTGCAACGACCCCGAACCCTGCATTGTGCTGGCCACGAGCGGAATGATGAACGGTGGGCCTGTCATGGAGTACTTCAAGGCCTGGTGCGACAACGAGTTGAACACCATAGCGTTCGTCGGCTATCAGGGAGAAGGCACGATGGGCAGGAAGCTCCAGAAGGGCTGGAGCGATATCACGCTCAATGATAGGGGAAAACCTTTGACGCTGCACATGAAGATGGACGTGGAGACCATCGACGGGTTCTCCGGCCACTCCGACAGACGCCAGCTGGTGAATTACGTGAGCACACTGGAACCGCGACCCGAGCGGATAATCATCTGCCACGGGGAGGATTTCAAGTGCTCCGACCTTGCCAGCACTCTGTACAAGAAGTTCGGGATAGAGACCAGAGCTCCGTTGAACCTCGAGACGATCAGGCTCAAGTGACGCTCATCTCAAGCGTATGTTCTTGCCGTCCTTTCCGATCAGGACCACTCTGCTGTCCTCTCTCTCACGCAGAACCTCAAAAGAGAGCCTATCAGCCAGCCTTTGGGAGAATTCCCTGACAGACTCATGGGAGGGCATGTTCTCCACGGTCATTCGTGTTCTGGAATCGCCCACGAAGACATATCCTTTCGACTCGATGAAGGTCGGCTGGGCGATCGAGTCGAGCTTGGCGTAGTCATCCTCCCAGCCGAGGTTCCATCCATTCACCAGGGTATGCCGGATCACGGTCCTTGTCGACAACGATGGCAACAATGCCAGTGTTTCCATGAGGTTCTCCCACGCGCGCGGGAACTGTGGGACGCATAGCTTTTCGACGATATCCCTAGTCGGTGCGGAAACGGACACGTACAGCTGAGTGGGGAGGGGAGAGAGCTCCTCCAGCGCTTTCGGAACGGATCCGTTTGTGACGAGGAATGTAGTCATACCTTTCCGTTTGCAGAGTTCTATGAACTCCCCGAGCTTGGGGTAGAGCGTTGGCTCCCCAGACAACGAGATGGCCACCTGGTTTGGGTTCCTGGCCTCATCCCAAAGCTTCGGGTCGCACCTGGAGTCTCCCTTGAACCCTGATACAAGGAGCTTCTGCTCCTTGAGGCACATCTCAAGCAGCTCCTCGGGCTCGGGGTAGCCGGACTGACCGAATCCAGTCATCCCATGATATCGCCAACAGAAGAGGCAACGGAAGTTGCACACGTTCACTGCCGGTGTCATCTGGAGGCACCTGTGCGAAGCGATGCCATAGAACTCCTCTTTGTAGCAAGGTCTACCGTAGATCAGCTTCTGACGCATCCAGTGACATAGCTTGACCGCTCCCGTGTCGCCGACTATTCGGTACTGCTGTCTCTCAAGATGCTCCTTTGTTCGCGAATCCATCCCTCAAGGCACCTCAGAAATCCTGCAGTCTGCCTATCCCACGAGCGCCCTTGCCGCGCTTCTTCCCTCCAGCACTAGCTTCTTGGGCACTAATTCCAAATTGGTTGATGACATTCTGGACAGCTGGGGAATCGACATCGACACCGAGAAGGTAGGCCACATCGCCATCGTCGAGACCATAATCGGAAACAAGCTTGCCGAGCAATTCCTGGTCGTTCTTGACCATAGCCGATAGATAGGGCAATGTGGAATCGATGACGCATTTTCGGGAGGTGTGCAGATAATCCGCCAGCTTGCTGGAGATGGAATCCCTTGCTGCACGCGGACCCTTGGCTCGCGACATGAGAATGAAGTAACCCGGGAACCTGTACTGGTAGACGCTAGGTCTGGGTCCAAGTCCCCTCGACAAAGCGACGCCTCCTGTCATCATTTCCTTGGCATACGACCACAATCCGTAGTGCTGCAGCTTTCTCGTCCGGCCAAGGTACATATCGGACAGCGAGAGGGCGTCGAAAGCTCCAGCCATATCGCTCGGATGGGGCAGCTCCAACGGGATGTTCTCTTCAATCCATTTCACGAGCTCGTCCGGCGTCTTGTCCAGATCGAAGGTTGCGTCCCTCGCCCCCTTCACAGTCTTGGCGCCGAACATCGCTCTAAGCGCCGAGTCCAGGTCCCTGAGTTGATTCCTTTTTCCAACTGCTTTTGAGTCTTCCAATGTGAGTGTTTCCCGACCTTCGACCAGCATCTGGAGATCGTTCAGAGCAGCTCTCATATCCCCACCGGAATTCTCAGCAACATGAGCAAAGGCCAACTCTGGAATCGTCGCTCCTTCATGCTCAGCGACAGACTTGAGGACCTTGACTATCGACTTCGCATCAAGCCTGCTGAACTTGACGCTCTCTGCCAGCGACTTGATGGCAGGGGCTTTTCTGGACAGCTCGTAGTAGTCGTTCACGATCAATATGATCGGTTGGCGAGACTCTCTGATCGTATCGGCTATCGCCTTCGCGCCGCCGAAATCTTCCCTGCCGAACAGGTTGTCCGCTTCGTCCAGTATCACGAGTTTCCTTCTGCCATCATCGGACGAGAGGAACTCACCATCGAGGGTGAAGGTCTGGCTGACGGAGCCCGCCCCCGCCACTTTCCTGATGGACGCCGCGTTCCTGTGATCCGATGCGTTCATCTCGATGAAGTCCCAGCCCATGTCGTGTGCCAGCGCGAGAGCCGCACTGGTCTTCCCAGTGCCTGGCTCGCCCCGCAACGTGAGAGCCTTCAAGCGAGGGATACAATTCCTCCAGGACTCACCCCACTTCCTGATCCCCCGTATCGCGTTCTCGTTACCAACGATTTCAGAGAGCGAGCGGGGACGGTACTTCTCGGTCCACCCGTCCTTCATCGGAGTCGAGAGTGACGATTCCGATATTATAGCTAGCCCTAGACCTCGGGAATATGCTGCGAATTTCGCGCAATACACCCATCTTTAGCTCTGACATAAAATAGTATGTGTGAAAGATATTTCACAAGAAATAGTTTATGTCGAACCTATACATCATCTGAGATCACAAACGAGTTCGTGTGGTTGGCCTGAGATGTGCTGACCTCGGCAAGGTTCTCGGCATGGGAGATCTGTGAGTGAACGCTGTCGACCTCACCAATGCTGGGCAGTGGGTGCTTCGAATACTCCTCCTTCCTGTCGTCGATATCCATGGTGAGATAGATGGCAGTGACCTCAATGCTGGCATGTCCCAGATTCTGCTGCAGAGTGCGAAGATCAATGCCAGATTTCAGAGCATAGACAGCGTGCGTGTGCCGAAGCACGTGAGGGTGGCTTTTGTCCTTGTCCAGACCGATCATCTGGCCATAGTTGCCAATCAGTCTCTCCACTTGCCTTCTCGAGAGTTGCCCGCGCTTGTTTGAAACGAACAGCGGATCCTTCCGAATCTTCCGAGTTCCGATGTAATCGTGAAGCATCGACTTGGTCCAACTGTTAACCAGCGGGACCTTTCGACCTTCCTCGTGTCTCTTCGCTTCTTGTATCGTGATCTCGCCGGCCTCGATGTCCACGTCACCAATTGTCAAGGCTGTGAGCTCACCGACTCTCATCCCCGTTTCGTACAGAAGTTTGATAATCAGGCGATCTCTCATTCGCCTAGGTGCCTCTAACAGAGCTTTGAGCTCTTCCTGCTTGAGATACTTGCGCATGCTAATTCCCATCCCTTCGTCTTCGGACGATTGTCCGACGAAAGCATTGGTTTGTGCCTATATAAAAATGTCGCATTTTCACTCAAAAATGCCCTCGGACCACTCCTCCACCGGAAGACCCCCTCTAAAGCGTCAACTAATACCCTATTTGTTGCCGTTTTCCCTAGGAGGGCATGGGAAGCCACGCTCCCCAGCACGCATTCGAGGTCGCAAGCGTGTTATATCATAGCACGGTCTGCTCAAAAACTGAGAAAACACCTTGGCTTCAAGTGGAAAACCGGCGATCCGTGAGCTCGAAGGCAGTCTTGCCCCCGTGGGGGGCAATCGCAGGAGGCTGATTATACCTAATACATAAATTAGTATTTGTTGTATAACTACCGAATCTATGAATATACCTGCATAGAGTAATATCGTCCGACGACGGCAGACGGCATGTCATTTTTTAGCACGCCACCTGTACGTGCCACGTCAAGACACGGCACGCAAAGAACCCAAACAACCTATGCGAGGACCATCGGATGTCATGGACCGCGACATGGGATCGAGCTGGAAAGCCACCTCATGCAGCGCAGAAGATCGCATGCCAGTCGCCGCAATTCCCGGAGAGCCAGACGTGTGGAAAAGTATGCGAGAGATGCGAAGAACATTGTCCTTGGCAAGTCTTCCGTTTGCCTAGCGCGTTCCAATTCTGCAATCGGAAGCAGATAGCCGACTAGACACGACATATGATTAGTAATGATATGAACGATATTAGCAATAATGAAATAGCTTATAGCTATACTCACTGCAAACAGGCCATGAAAAAGTGCAAGTCTTCACTCTCCGCGCGTTTGTTTTTGAGCTCGAAAGGAGACTACAGAATGTGCGGTTTCCGCGCAGACTAATGGAGCGGGAATTGCGCACAAAAGATGCCTTGTGAGAATCGGTGTATCAGATCCGCAACACCTCTTGGACAACGACAAATGAAGCGAACTAGGCGGATGCTCGGATGAAAGCAATCCACGATCGAAAAGTGCAATACAGCTCTTTGAAAGAAGTGGACCAGTAGGTGATCCTCGCTGCAATGGAGTGTGCGGGAAAAAAGGACGGTGCGTAGGGCACAGTCCCCCTACGCGGGAAATCCGCGTGCTCAGTGGAATCTCCTGGACATAGAGTAGTGGGCCTCGGAGGGATGGACGATTCCAGGAGAATCAGGCAAGCCTCTGCTGGCTAGATGTATCTCGCGCTGCAAATCAAGAAGAGAATAAAGAGCCGGAAGACACAGGAGAAGTGAAAATAGAAAGCAGTTTAGGAGGCCATCGGGCCTCCGGAAAAACTCAAACGGTTTACATCATGCCCGGAGGCATTCCGCCCATTCCGCCGCCCATACCACCAGCGCCCGGAGGTGGACCCATCTCTGATGGGCTCATCTTCTTCGATGCGATCACATCGTCGATCCTGAGGATCATCGATGCGACTTCCGTTGCTGATTGAACGGC
>JALHSX010000289.1 GCA_022865445.1 Thermoplasmata archaeon
AGCCAGTAAACAGCCGCTCCGCCTCCAGTAAAGATGAACAAATCCGCGAAATCGAATGACCGGTATATGATTTGGTGTGACGACGAAGAGAATCCTCCGAAGAAACCATATCCCAAGACGGCGAGGGGTGCGAGCAGAAGGCCAAGGTGAACGGCGTTGTACCGCGGCCTTCTCTCAAGAATAATCTCGCTTCCATACCAAGCGATCGAGAATATGAATCCGAATGCAACCACGAGATACAGGTAGTACTCCGGAGCGCTGGGAGCATACGAGTAGAGATAGCCATTGTAGTCCAATACGAGTAGCACCACGATTCCAATGCCCAGTAGCGGGGCGCAAGTCAACTTCGAATGAGTCTTCATCGACAGGACAGCTATTGCGACTCCGCAGAGAGCTAGGAACCCTCCAAGGAGCATCACGACGTTGCTGAAGGATGACAACGCCTGGAACCTGTCGAACGAGACAGTCGAGTAATACGAAATCGTCCAAGCCGTGGGCACTGCGATCATGATCAAATCAGTGACGTTTCTCTTCTGAACTGAATGCGTCCTCACCGCCAAGAACCAGCTCCACACGAGTGGGAACGCTACCGCGAGCAGAGCTATGGTAGCGACCAGATGGTGCACGAGCGGCACGATCATAAGAAGAACGAAGCAAATAGCCCGGAACCTCAGCTCATTCCTCCTGATGAGGCTCACAAGGATCATCACCAGCAGGGCAATCCCAAGAGACCCTTTCCACACAGAGCCAGTAGTGAATACGAAGGTCCCCATCATGACTGCCATCAGCCCTGCAGTCACTCCGCCCACAATTCCACCAGAGAAGTCCCTAGCGATCATGTAGATGCCCCCAATCGTGACCAGAGCGACTGTCGCGATGAGCACCTGGGAGCACTCGAACGGGGAGACGCCGAGCATGCTGGATACGTACGCGATTAGAACGTTCATCGCTGGCGTTGCTAGGCTGTGGGTGGTTCCATCGACTGCGTCAGGGAACACGCGCAGGTGTCCAGAGTCCAGTATGCTCGATGCTAGTCTGCACTCTGTCAGACTATCGTTGTTGAAAGGATACTGGCTGATGGACAAAGGGAGTAGCCTGGTCAGGAACCCGGCGGCCAAAAGAATGAAGAACGCCGTAATCTCCCAACGGACATATCCATCGGCCGACTTGCTCTTAGCCGAGCGTGCAGGCTTCGCGTTCATGAGTGTCTTTCCCAATACTATCCTGAATAAATAACCATTGCCTCAGGGGTTTGACATGCTGGCATACCACCTCGCCTGGGAGACCATCATCTCCTTCCGACGAGAAGGTACGCTCTAGTGAGCAGGGTCTCCCTTGCAATGGGAGAAAGCCTGTCTTCGAGATCTGGCGAGAGCCGCCTTTCTCCCTCGTATGAAAAGGCACGATCGATGCCCTTCTTTCTGTGGTCTCTGTCGACCTGGAAGACCGATACAGAATGGAAGCTGTTCGAGAGATTCTTCACGATATCACTTGGCAACATCTTGTTCAGATAGGTTCCCGAGAGTCCGAGGTGGAGCGCCACGTCTGGATCGCCAAGTAAATGACCCCAAGGTCGCTCAAATGCAAGACGGTCGTTCACATGTCCCCCTGAAAGCGAATAGTAGTTGTGCCAAAGATGGTAGCTGACACCGCCCTCCTTCGTCACGCGACGCATCTCGCGTGCAAGTGTCGCGAGATCGGAAACGTGTTCCAGGACAGCGTTCGAGCAAATGACGTCGAACGATCCGTCAGCGAAGGGGAGGCTCTTTCCATCATAGGATATGAGATCCTGATGGGCAAAGTCCAAATAGGTTCCAGAAAGCCCTCTCAAGCGACGGCAGTATGCAGGATATCCTCGCCGTCTGTAGATGGACTCTCCAATGGACCGGAAGCGTCCTCGGCCGTCACGCCTGAGAGATTCGTACAGGTGGCCGAGACCATTCCGCCAGAACACACGTCTGACATCAACGCCGACGACAGCGTCCACAACCGTGGACCACAGCACGACGTCTGGATAGTTGTATCCACACCCGAGGACCATGACACGAGCGTCATTGATCCTTTGCCCGAGAAGTTCCGAGATATCCTGCCGGCACTTCTGGAAGACGTTAACGAAGTCGTGCTCTGGATCCTTCGGCCGGCTTGGCCTTATGAACTCCCTGGCCAGGGCTCGCATCTGCCCGAGATTCGCCTTCTTGGACCCAGTAACAATCGTCATGTACCCTCCACATGTCAAAGTCTTGGACTTGCCCCCACGCGACCTGTGTGCAGCTTGCGATCCTTGTGCGGTCTACCTCAAGTAGGATGGGAATGACTTCTTCAGGTAGACCTCGAGCGCGTCCCTCCACTGCGGCATCTCGTTCATGCCTCTCAGATCAAGAACGAAGTTCCTCATCTCTTCGGACTTCGGCCTGGGAGCGAAGTACTCCTTCTTGAAGTACGCCGAAGTCACGGCTTTTAGCTCCACATCCTTCCTGCCAAGAGTTTTCAGAATGTGCGCAGCCACGTCGTATCGAGTAGCTCTCCCATTGCATGCGAGGTGGTATGTTCCGTAGTACTTCGTCCTGATTATCTTCTCGAATACCTTCGAAAAAGCAGGGGCATATGTCGGCGTCCCGCTCTTGTCATTCACTGCGTGGATTTTCTTCGCCCCTCGATCCAGTTGGGCTAGCATTTTCGAG
>JALHSX010000290.1 GCA_022865445.1 Thermoplasmata archaeon
AGTCTTGTCTTTCCGGCAATCACCATCGCGCACGATCCGCAGACGCCCGCCCTGCAGCAGAACCTGAACGCGAGAGTGCCGTCCTGGTGGTTCAGGACCTCGAACAAGGCGTCGAGGACCGTCAGCCCTGGCACCATCTTCACCTGATATCTCTGCCAATAGGGCTCTCTGTCGGCTGTAGGGTCGAACCTCTGAACCTTCAGCGTCACTTCTCCCTCGGCCATCCTAGTACCTCCTTGCTTCGGGTTTGTACTTAGTTATCTTGACCGTGGAATACGTTATGACCGGTCCCGACGGCGAGTATGTGGCGACGGTGTGTCTCAGGAAGTTCACGTCGTCCCTCTCCTTGAAGTCGAGCCTGGAATGGGCTCCTCTGCTCTCCTCCCTCTTGAGGGCACCGACTATGATGGCCTCGGCAACGTCCAACATGCCTTCGAGCTCCTGCGCACGAATCAGATCGACGGTGTAGACCTTGCCCTTGTTCTGGACAGTAATTGCCTTGAACCTCGCTTTGAGCTCCTTTATCTTCGCGAGGGCCTCCTCCATGGGCTTCTTGTCCCTGTAGATGCCGACCTTCGTGATCATCGTCTCCCTCATCTCTGCTCTGATGTCGGCGTGGTTCTCAGGCCCCTTCCTGTCGAGCAGAGCGTCTAGCCTTGCCTTCGCCTCTCGCATGCACTTCTGGACGGCAGCCTCGCCTTCCTTCTGCGTCTTCTTCGAGAGCACGTAGTCAGCGGCTACGCGCCCCGATATCTTGCCGAACACGACGGTGTCCAGGAGCGAGTTCCCGCCGAGTCTGTTTGCCCCGTGAACGCTCACGCACGCGCACTCGCCCGCGGCATAGAGGCCTTTGAACTTGGTCGCGCCGAAGTTGTCGGTGTCGATCCCCCCCATGGTGTAGTGCTGTCCCGGCTGGATCGGCACGGGCTTCTCGATCGGGTCGACGCCGACGAAGTTGATCGCGAGGTCTCTGATACCCGGCAGTCTTTCGAGTATCTTCTCCCTGCCTAGGTGCCTAAGGTCGAGATAGACGTAGTCTTTGCCGTCGATCCCTCTGCCCTCGTTGATCTCCGTCTGGATGGACCTCGAGACGATGTCTCTCGGCCCAAGCTCCATGACCTTCGGGGCGTACTTGGACATGAACCTCTCGCCCAGCGAGTTGATCAAGTAGCCGCCCTCGCCTCTGGCGCCTTCGGTCATGAGTATGTTCGTCCCGAACAACGAGGTCGGGTGGAATTGGATGAACTCCATGTCCTTGATGGGCACTCCGCGTCTGTAGGCCGCGGAAAGCGCCGAGCCAGAGCTGATCAGGGCGTTCGTCGACCTTCCGTAGATCTGGCCGCTGCCGCCCGTTGCGAATATGACCGCCTCCGCCATGAACGGCTCGAGCTCTCCGGTCTTCATGTTCCAACAGATCACGCCTCTGCACGCATCGCCCTCTAGAACCAGGTCCACCAGGACCCTGTCCTCATAGAGCGGTATGTTCAGCTTCACCGAGCGCTCCCAGAGCGTGTGTAGCATGTAAAGTCCAGTCTTGTCTGTCGCGTAGCATGTCCTAGGGTAGCCTGCGCCTCCGAAAGGCCTCTGAGCGATCTTGCCCTCGTCGGTCCTTGAGAACGGGCATCCCCAATGCTCCATCTCGTAGATGCAGCCAGGGGCCTCCTTCGTCATCATCTCTGCCGCGTCCTGGTCTGCCAGGTAGTCGCTGCCTTTCACAGTGTCGAAACCGTGCTTCTCCCAGTTGTCATCTGCAGCAGCAGGGTTGTTCGCCAAGGACGCGTTGACGCC
>JALHSX010000291.1 GCA_022865445.1 Thermoplasmata archaeon
AGATTGTCAAGGTCGACATCGAGATAAGAGACATAGCCGAGCTAGTTGATGACCTACTGGTGACTTAGGACTGGGAGGTCGAGAGTCCTGAACGCTCGCAGCGACAGGAAAGGGCACAGAAACATATCGATACCCTCAAAGCAGCAGCCATCATCCATAAAGCTAGGCACTTGCCTGCTCAAGTTCGATGAACCCAGGATAATGGGAATCGTCAACAACACCAAAGATTCGTTCTCTGGCGATGGCATCGGCGGAGATGTGAAGGCGGCCGTTCGGGCCGGCTTGTCGATGTTTGATTTGGGCGCTGACATAGTCGATGTTGGAGGGGAGTCCACAAGGCCAGGGGCAGTCTCCGTGCCGCTGGAGGAGGAATTGAAACGGACGATCCCTGTCGTTGAGACTCTCTGCAGGGTTCATCCGGGCAGAGTATCCATCGATACGATGAAGCCAGGAGTCGCAGAGGCCGCTCTCTATGCGGGAGTGGCGATTGTGAACGACGTATCCGGTCTTCGAGACCCACGGATGAGAGAGGTTGTGGCAGAGCATGATGCGGCCGTCATAATCATGCACATGCGCGGGGACCCTAGAACGATGCAGGTCAGGCCCCGATATCGGGACGTTGTTGGAGATATCATGACCTATCTGGAGGCCAGAATCGATGAAGCTGAGGAGGCCGGGATCAACCCGCGAAAGATCATGGTCGATCCAGGCATCGGGTTCGGCAAGACCATCGACCACAATCTGGAGATCCTCCGAAGGCTTCGAGAATTCAAGATGCTGGGCAAGCCGATTGTGATCGGAGTCTCAAGGAAGGCATTCATAGGGAAGATATCTGTATTGCCTGCGATGGACAGGCTCCCAGGGTCAATAGCCGCAGCGGTTCTGGCAGTCAGGGAAGGTGCGAACATCGTAAGAGTGCATGACGTCGAGGAGACCGCGAGCGCCCTAAGAGTAGCCTACGCAATCATGACGAACAATCGCTAGCACGTTTGGGCATCCGCGAGCGCCATCTGATGCCTTCAACGATGTGGCTCGCAAAGTATTTAGATGCATCAGCATTCTCCGCATCTTGCACAGAGACAACCTCCCAGAACCTCCTATCCCCGAAGGTCAGTCCGGGAAACGACCGAATGCCCATGTTGAAGGTGAGAACCTGCCATCAGATGACCATGAGAAGAAGGCAGACGAGCCTACATTGATGTCCGAGGCAGGCAGGCTCGAGTATGATGGCAAACGAGCCGTTCTGATGGACGTTGCTGGTGGGCTCTATTCCCTGAAAAAATCCCTTAGGGCCGACATTGGATTCTTTGAGAAGGATTTCATGTTCAGGGCAGGTCAGGATGGCGCCCGAGAGTTCCTTTCATCGCTTGGGAAGGCGTCAATGCCAGCTGATCCAGCCGAGGCCGCTGGGATGATGCTCGAGATGTACACCCTGCGGGGGTTCGGGATGTTCAAGCTTGAGAGCATCGAACCCGATTCCATGATTGCGAGGATCTCGACTCGGAATTCGATGGAGGCATGGGCGTTTCAAGAGAACAAAGACCTCCAAAGGGAACCCGTTTGCGCCTACATCGCCGGAGTGCTTACGTGGATATGCAGGCTGGCGCTCTCCAGGGAGACACCTCACGACATTGAGCTCGGAGCTTACGAGGAGGAATGCGTGGCTCAGGGAGGCACGATATGCAGGTTCGTGATAGCTCCCGAGAAAGAGCTGGCGAGAATGTTTCCAGGTTACCAAAAGCCCAATGTATCCATCTCCGAACACGCGCTCAACCTCAACGAGGAGATACTGGTCAAGAACCTGGAACTCCAGGGACTGAACTTGGCTCTTGAGCGGCAGATCCGGAAGAGAACCGAGGACCTGTGGAAGTCGGAGGAGAACTATAAATCGCTCATGAGGATGTCTCCCGAACCCATCGCCGTGATTCTCCTTGACAGCAGGATACACTCTGCGAACCAGGCAGGACTCAAGGTGCTCGGACTCGAGTCGATAGATGAGATCCAGAGGGCAAACCTGTCCTCCTATCTTACTGACAGCAAGAAGAGCTGGGACAAGATCATCTGGATGCTCGAGAAGGAAGGGTCGGTAAGCGGGCTCGAGCTCGAGCTGACGAGACCGGACGGGAGCAAAGTCATCGGCCTGCTGCATGCGCGATTCGCGGACCTCATGCCTGGGAAATGCGTTGAGGTCGTCTTGAAGGACATCACCGAGAAGAGACAGATGGAGCAGGCCGTCAAGGACGCCCAGACAGAATTGGAGTTCCTGAACGACCTCATGTCCCACGACATCATGAACTACACCTTCTCAGCATTGCATTTCCTGAACAGTCTCTGGAAATCCAAGCTCGCAACCGAGGAAGATCGCCATGCGTTGACCTTGGTCACCAAGGACGTCCAAGGAGCTTTCGAGCTCTGCTCCTCGGTAAGAGACCTCTCGAGGATCAAATCGCTCGAGGACGATGATCTCCTTGTGAAGGATCTGAACATGTTCATCAGAGAGTCTATCGAGGAATCAAAGAGAATGTTCTCCGACAGGAAGGTGAATGTCGATTTCGGGGGAGTACAAACCCCGCACTATACGAAGTGCAGCACACTCGCAACGAGACTCTTCACCAACTTGCTTACCAATGCGATCAAATACGACCCTCATGAAGAGGCAAGAATCGATGTCTCGGTCAGCCAGACCGCAGAGGGCGGTGTCCAGTACTGGCGAATCGAAGTCGTCGACAACGGGAAAGGCATTCCCGACGACGAGAAGGAAAGGGTTTTTCAGAGGTTCCACCGGATAGACCTGTCCGTATCCGGCACTGGATTGGGACTCTTCGTCGTCAGGTTCATTGCCAAAGCCAGTGGAGGAAAGGTCTGGGCGGAGGACCGTGTTCAGGGAGACCACACAAAGGGCACCAAGATGGTGGTCCTGTTGCCCAAAGCGGACGAGCGACTCATCGCAAAAGCCGTCACTGGATCTAAGACCGGCACATGACCTGGAGTGGGTCCGTCGCGATTTGAACGCGAGTCGCGAAAGGCACCACTGGCTAAATGCTCAATTAGGGTGAATTGAGATTTGCCCCGTTGTCCTCACAAACCCCTTCCTTTCTTTCCTCCCCTATGGGCTTTTCCGAGGTGCATGCCACCGGACTTGAACTTGGACATCTGGCGCTTTCTTGTTCAGAGGAATGCTGCGCCGACTCGAACCCTCGTGACGGCTTGCGAGTGAATGCAGAAATGCTTATGAATCTCGAACGCTTCGCATGACCGATGGTAGGGGAGATAGCCGCCGGTCAAAAGACAGCTTCCGGTACGAATCTGATCCACGTTTCTGCAAGAGATGTGACCGTCAGCTTTGGTCCAGTGATGGCTCTTGATGGATTTACCGCGGATATTCCCCGAGGCATCGTCGGCCTCTTGGGACCGAACGGGGCCGGAAAGAGCACTTTCATCAAGGCTTCGCTGGGACTTATCAGCCTAAACAAGGGAACGATATCAGTCGCCGGATTGGACTCCCAAACCCAAAGCCTCCAGATTCGAGACAGCATCGGTTACATGCCCGAACATGATTGCCTGATACCGTCCGTCAATGCGGTGGAGCTCGTGTCCTATCTGGGAATGATATCGGGCATGACGTCACTTGACGCTATGCAGCGCAGCCATGAGATGCTGGATTTTGTGGGAATCGGTGAGGAGAGATACCGACCGATCAAGTCGTATTCAACCGGGATGAAGCAGAAAGTGAAGCTAGCGCAAGCGATTGTTCACGATCCCAAGCTCATGTTCCTAGACGAGCCGACAAGCGGCATGGACCCTCAAGGACGGGAGGAGCTTCTTGGCCTCGTGACGAAGATGGCGTCCTCCGAGAAGACGATAATTGTCTCGTCTCATATCCTCCAGGACGTCGAGCGAATCTGCGATTACGCAATCATAGTCGATAGCGGGAAGCTGGTTCGTTCCGGTGAGATGAAGACTCTATTGGCTGGCGAACAGGGGGTTCGGAGCCTGACTATTCGAGGCAGCGCAGAGGCCTTGTCACGATATGCGCAGGCTCTGGAGCGGGCGTGCCGAATAGTCGAAAGAAAGGACGAAGCCGGTAATCAGATCACTTTTCTGGTCCGGGGATGCGAGGACGGTAAGAAGGTCTTCCAATTGGCCGCTGAGAATGGCGTGCAAGTGAGGAGTTACCATCCGGAGATGCTCAACCTCGAAGAGGTGTTCCTGCGCGCTTTCAGAGGAGGCGAGAGAGATGGGCATAAATCCTATCGAGTATCACGCCTGGAAGGGTGAGAGGACCGCCCAGAACCTTCGGCTCTACGTCATCGCTCGAAGCGTATTCAGACACAAGATCAGGTCGCTCGGAGTAATCATACTTCTCGTCATCGGCTTCCTGCTAGTCCATGCATTTAGTCTGATAACGATTGTCCTCCTCTCTCACGAGGAGTTGAAGGCCTCCGACATGAACTCCTACCTGGGAGGAGGTTTGTTCGTGATTTTTTCCATGTTGCTGGCCGCTGTCGTAACGTCCGACCTGATATCTGAGGACTTGGCGAG
>JALHSX010000292.1 GCA_022865445.1 Thermoplasmata archaeon
CCAGGACCGGACGTGCCAAATAGACGTTGATGGCGAAGATGGTTATCACCAGCACCAGCGTCACTTCCATGAGGAAATAGCCGAACCGCCGGATGCCGCGTTCGAATTCCGTTTCCTGCGGCCTGACCTTGAGCCGCTCGGACACCTTGCCGAACTCGGTTTGCTTGCCAGTCTGCACAACGAGGGCCTTCGCGGAGCCGCTTACGACTTGGGTTCCCATCCAGTGCGCGTTTGTCCGCTGGCCGAGTGGTGTCGGTGCCGCGAGCACCCCAACAGATTTTTCTACAGGGTAGGTTTCACCCGTCAGGGTTGCTTCATCAACAAAGAGATCTTTGGATTCCTGGACCAGACAGTCTCCGGGGACGATACCTCCGGCGTTCAGGATGACCATATCTCCGGGGACAATCTCTTCGACTGGAATTTCCTTGGGGGCTCCATCGCGAAGCACCGCAGCCTTGATTTGCACGATGGCGAGCAACTTCTCCACTGCGTCTGTTGCACTACGCTCCTGCCAAAACCCGAGCAGGCCGCTTACGAGGACAATTGTAAGAATAATGACAGCATCAATCGGATCACGTAACGCAAATGACAATCCCGTTGCACAAAGAAGTATGAGAATGATCGGACTCTCGAATTGAGCAAGCAGGAGCGTAAAGACATCCGACCGTTTTTTCGGTTTCAGGAGATTCGAGCCATAGCGGGCGAGCCGTTGTCTGGCTTCATCACTCGTCAATCCCTCCTGTGCCGTTTGAAGTTGCTGCAGCATCTCGGCAGCGGCGACGCTCCAAAAGGCCAGAGGCTGTTGGTTCATCCTATATTCCTCTCCTGGTATTGCGCCCGACGGTTCGAGTTCAGCGGCTTGCCCAGCCGAGTCCACTGCGCCGAGGGCTTGGGCGGCTCTGATGCAAGAGCTGGCTGGCTGAGGTCAAGCACGGCTTACCCCCCGACGAGCGCCATTGAGCTCTCGCAACTCGCCCCTTGTGTCCACATCCTCACGTGGAGAGTATCCCCCGTCTCGGGTCGGGGCTCGATCTCAACCATCCCGCGCCGATTCAGGGCTGCCTGCTCTTATCCTCGAGATCCTTGCGCCCTTTCTCGGCGGTCCGGTACTCGCCGGTCATCGTGATAACGGACTTCTGGAGTGAACGCACCTTGAAGTACCAGACACCCCCGCCTCCGACAACGAGCCCAATGAGAATTCCCAACCAGAAACCGCTTTCCATGGCATCCTCCTTTCATCCGATCATCAGCGGGTGCACGTGCACGTGCTGAAGGGCTGGCCGCGCTTCATCTTGTGACTGCTCCAGTCATACAGGATTTGTGGTGCTACGATTCTCTACTTGCTGATCAGCATAAGCAGCCTGGCGCACTCAGAGGCAACCTTGCTATCGGGTTTCTCCTCACCGGGCAGTGTCGCCCACCCCTGTTTTGTTACATAATCACCTCTCTGCCAACTACTTGTTTCTTTCAATTCTTTGAGCTTCTGGTCTTTCCCCGGAGCCTGCTTAAACTGGATGACACACATCGGTGCCAGCCGCTTGACGACAGCGTCTTCCGCCATTTTCTCCGCCATGCTCTGGGCAGTCCCTCCCGTGACCCATCCGCCCCAAGCAAAGCCGATGATCATGGTGAGCACTACCGAGCCCACCCACGACCAGAAGACAACCGTTTTCGTCGGTCGGGCCTCATCCCACCGTTGTCCAAGACTTACCTTCTGCTTTTGCTCCGCGCGTTTATCTCCCCTATCCTGCTCCATCGCTCTCCTCCTCCGTACGTCACTTGTTTCGACCGGAAACACCATTGAGGTTTGTGGTTGATCCAGGTAGATTGTTCATTCCCTCCTTGCTGCACTACTGGGAGTTCGCTCTAGTGCTGCTACGAAGGCACTCCAATCCGGTGCTGTATGTGGTCTCGCAACTCCGCCCTATGACCCCGCATGCGGCGACGCCCGCCACTCTTGAGATATGCCTTATGGTCGCCATATGCCCTA
>JALHSX010000293.1 GCA_022865445.1 Thermoplasmata archaeon
GATGTTCGATATCAGCCATAAGCATCTGGACATAACCGGCCGGGGCTTGTCACTCGAGACATGCACTGCTCTCGGGGCGGTAGTTGCCTCTCTGCTCAGCAAGTGATTATCAAGCGCTGGGCGTCCGGGGTCAATACTTCGAATATCTCAGGCCAAGTTCGGGAACGGTTATGCTGTTGGATCTCGCAGCGTGGCCGACAATCTTCGCGCCCTTGCCAACTGCCCTGACTGCGGCCGAAGCTTCTCCCTCGGGCACCACCAGGCTGAACCCCATGCCCATGTTGAAGACCTGGTACATCTCCTCGTCGGTGACGTTGCCCAGTTCCTGCATCACTTTGAAGATGGGGTTTTGCTTCATCGGGTTCTCGATCTCGAAGCCGACGCCCTTCTTCAGCCTGATGAGGTTTCTCAGACCCCCGCCAGTGATGTTTGCCATCCCTCGAACATCGAATTTCTGAACAAGCTTCAGAACCTGTCTTACGTACACGGTCGTGGGCTCGAGCAGTTCCAGACCGACGGATCTGCTGAGGCCTTTGACCTTCTCCTTGTAGCCGATGCCGTTCTGCTCGAAGATCTTCCTGGCGAGCGATAGTCCATTGGAGTGAATGCCTGAACTGGGGAGGCCGATGAGCGCATCTCCCGGCGAAATATCATCGCCCGTTATGATTTCCTTCTTCTTCACCATACCGAGGCAAGTGCCCGCCAGGTCGAACCCCTTTACGAGTTCAGGGAGCACAGCGATTTCTCCGCCAACGATGGTCATGTTAGACAATGCCGCACCCGCCTCGAGGCCCTTGCCAACTTCAGAAGTCACCCGCTCGTCAGGTTTGTCGATGGCGATGTAGTCCACGAACGCGATCGGCTCCGAACCCACGCAGATGGTGTCGTTCACGTTCATCGCGATGCAGTCGATGCCGACGGTATCCCACTTCTCCATCGCGTCGGCCACGAGCAGTTTCGTCCCGACGCCGTCGGTGCACAGGGTCAGCGCATAATCGCCAAAGTCGACCAATCCAGTGAAATGACCTGGCAGGTCGATTGGCTTGCCGAATCCCTTCCGCCTGTACTTCAGGTGCTCCACAAGTGCCGCGATGCTGCGGGACTTCTTGTCTATGTCGACTCCAGCTTTCGCGTAGGTCAACCTTCTCGGCATGATCATCACTGCGATTGGGCGATTGCGTCTTCCGCCTAAACCTTTTGCGTCAGAGCCGTAGCAAACAATATCTTGGGGCAGGGGATTCTCAGTTGATGTGAACAAGCAGTGGAAGGTCCAGAGGCGCCGGGACAAATACTACAAAAAGGCCAAGCAGGAACACTACCGGAGCCGAGCGGTCTACAAGTTGAAGCAGATCGATTTCAAGTTCGACCTTATCTCGCCGGGCAACACGGTAGTCGACCTGGGCGCGTCGCCGGGTGGCTGGTCGCAGGTTGCGGCTGAACTGGTCGGGGCCGAGGGCAAGGTCATCGCGATGGATCTCGAAAGGATGAACTCAATCGAACGCGTCACATTCATCCGAGGCGACATAAGGAAGGATTCTGTCGTGGCTCGTCTTCTGGAAGTCATCCCCGACGGTGCGAATGTGGTGATATCGGACATGTCACCCGACATAAGCGGCAACTATCCGTACGATCACGCGCGCTCGATCGAGCTTTGCGAGCACGCCTTGAACTTCGCAACGAAGGTTCTCAAAGACGGAGGCAACTTCGTTGCGAAGATGTTCTACGGCGACATGAGCAAGGGCTATGTGGACCAGGTCAAGAATCACTTCGATGAAGTGCACGTACAGCATCCGAAAGCTTCCAGGTCGACGAGTTCGGAACTCTACGTCGTCGGGCTCGATTTCCTCGGAAGACGCGACTAGTCCCAGAACCTCTTCGTCCTGGCATACATTATCTCGGCCGCCAGGATGTCCCTCAGAAACTCGTCCTCCTCGATCTGGTACCTTGCCAGTATCCTGGCAGCTGTGTCGGGTCCGACTCCTCTGCTCACGAGTGCAAGGACGGCCTTCTTCCCGTGCGCCATGACGAGGTTCGCGTTCTTGTATATCCTCTTGAGCTCCTTCCGCTGCTCTTCGTTCGAGGCGCCCTTCTTGAGGACGTCGAGCTGTGATTTGACGTAGGGTTGTATGGCCGCCATCAACACGCCCCCGCACTTGGCGCACTTGATCTTCTCC
>JALHSX010000043.1 GCA_022865445.1 Thermoplasmata archaeon
CCCTCGCGGCCGAATACGGTGCCGCACTTGTCGGGTTGTGCATCGACGATACGGGGATCCCTCAGACATCGGAGAAGAGGGTCCAGATTGCGAGAAAGATCATCGAGAAGGCGGAGAAGCACGGCCTCGACCGCAAGAACATCATAATCGACTGTGTTGCGCTCGCCTGCAGTACGGGTGAGACTGGAGCCACGGCTACGCTGGATACGATCAGGATGTGCACAGAGGACCTCGGTGTGAACACGACTGTAGGTCTAAGTAACGTGTCATTCGGCCTGCCTGAGAGGCCAGCGTTGAACGCGTCGTTCATGCTTCTTTGCGCTGGCCAGGGCATGTCATGCTTCATCGGGAACCCAAATGATCCGAACATGCAGATGGCGCTCAAGGCGTCAAAGCTGTTCTGGGGCGAGGACACGTACGCCATGGGCTACCTTACCTACTACAGGAAGAGGCAGGCTCAGCTAGCGGCCTCAGAGAAGAAGTGATCATTAACATCCTCGGGAGGCCATCTCTCCTCTCTGATTTCCGATTGGGCTTGCAGAGTCAACCCTTTCACGTGAAGAGTAGAAAATTGGTTTGGCCAGCGCTCAGCGCCTTCTCAGCTTAGGGTTGAGCACGTCGTCGACCGCGTATCCCACGAGGGAGAATGCGAGCACCATCGAAACGATGGCCAAGCCGGGAGCTCCTATCCACGCCCAATGGCCCGCCTTGAACGCTCCCTGCTCGTATGCCGACTCGAGCATCGAACCCCAGCTGATGACCGACGGATCGCCAAGCCCAAAGAAGTCCAGGAACGACTCCGAGAAGATCGCAATCGCGATAAGGAGCACTGTGTTCGCGAATATCAGCGGGAGAACGTTCGGCAATATGTGCGTCCTTATTATGTGACTATCGCTCGCACCAACAGCCTGCGCCCTCACGATGAACTGCCTCTCCTTCACGGTGAGCACCTGAGACCTCACCACTCTCGCCGTGGACGGCCAGCTCGTGATTCCGATGACCACCACGACCCAGACGAACTTCTGACCCAGGATGGCCATCATGACGATCATCAGCGGGAACCAGGGCAACACTAGGAAGAAGTCCGTGACCCTCATGAGCACTTCGTCGGTTATCTTCCCGAAGTATCCCGCGCCCAGACCGATGAGAGTACCCAGGATGACCGAGATGGCTGTTGCCACGAGACCAACTATCAGGGACGCCCTCGCTCCGTACAGCGTCATGCTGTAGACGTCCTGACCCTTGTGGTCTGTCCCGAGTGGGTGCGTCCAGTTGGTGTATATTGACTTCTTTAGAGACGGGGGCAAAGGATTGACCTGCAGAGGAGGCCCCGTGGGGTCGAGTGGGTTCTCCACTCTCGGCTCCTCGTGCATGTCGGGGTTTGGTACCGTCGACAGGACGGGCGCGAGGAATGCCATGAGGACGAACATGATCAGTATCAGGAGGCCAGCAAAACCTAGCCTGTTCGCTTTGAAGATCTTCCAGTCCTTCTTGAAGGTCTTCCACTGCAGCCTAGCCTTCTCCACGTCAGTCTTCGTGACTAGGCCCGCGCCCTTTCGCCATCTGCCTATGAGGACAAATGCGGCCACGAGGATGATTGGGAGTCCAATGAAAGTGAACGCCCAATGCTTCACGATGAAGCTCGGCCTCGGGACGATGTTGACAAAGATGGATTGGGTGTTCGAGAGTCCGCGAGAATCGGTTACGGTCAGGGTGACCGTATAGTTGCCAGATTTGGGGAAAGTGTAATTGAAGAGCGGGCCGGTCCCTGATGCGTATGATCGGTCGCCCTTCGTGATATTCCATTGATAGCTGACTATGAGGTCGCGAGGTTCGGAATTTGATCCATTGAAGTTGATGGTCAACGAATCAGTGCCCACGTCCAACCTCCTGTTCGAACCGAGCTCAGCTTTCGGAACAACGGTGATCACGACTTGGTCGCTCGAGGTCCTATTGAGCGGATCGGTAACAGTGAGGTTGACTGTGAAGATTCCCGTTGTCGAAAAACTGTATTGACTCACCGGAACGCCTACCCTGAGGATGTTGCGCGTTCCGTTGTCCTCAATCGTCCAATTGTAGGTTAGTAGAGAAAGTCGGTAGTCTGATGAATTGGTAAGAGATGCGTTGAGCCGCGTTATGTTGCCGTACCATTCGGTATGGTCCGTGCCAGCATTCGCAACTGGGCCTGCCATTGCGGAACATACGCTCGCGTGAGAGCTCTCAATTCCAGGCGAGACAGACAAGAACCCCAGCGACGGCACGAGGGTCATCATCACGACGACAAGCAACGCTATTCTGACAGCACCAGCGGAATTCGAGTGGCTGTCCGCAATCGGACCTGGATTGCATTCTTTCCGAAAAATGAGATTGTCAATCATGAAGTTCGCCCCTAGACTTTGACTCTCGGGTCTAAATACATGTATATTATGTCCGCAAGGAAGTTCGCAATCAGCACGACTATCGCCATGATGAGGAATATTGCCTGAAGCAGCGGGAAATCCCTGAGATTGACCGCCTCCCAAGTGAGCAGTCCAAGGCCTTCGTATGAGAACACAAGTTCTACCATTATGTCGCCGCCCAATACCCATCCGATGCTGATTGCGGCTACCGTGACGACGGGCAGCATGGCGTTTCTCATAGCATGGTCTCGCAGGATGGCCTTGTTGGAAAGACCCTTTGCCCTCGCTGTCACTATGTAGTCCTCAGTCAGGACATCCGTCAGCGAGTTCCTCATGATTAAGGCGTATTCGGCCATCACTTCGATGGTGAATGCAATCACTGGCAGGACAAGGTGATAGAGCCTGCTCGCGATTTTTTCAAAGATCGACATGTTCTCATAAGTCGGCGGATTGCGGACGAACGGTATCTCTCCATATGCGTGCGCCAACGGGAACCATCTCAATTCTCCCGCGAACAACATCAGCATCACGAGGGCGAAAAGGAAAGTGGGCATCGAGTAGAATGTCAGAGCGAATGCCATCCCAACGGTGTCTGCAGGCTTGCCTCTCCTCCAAGCAGCGAAGCGACCTAGGGAGACGCCCAGCCAGATCGCCAACGCGGTGCCAATTCCGACCAACAAGATGGTATTGATTATCGGCGTGGGCAGACCTGATGTGATGCTCTCACCTTTCCATCTCGAAGCGCTCAGGCCGAAATCCAGAGTGAAGACCTGCTTAATGTATATCAGGAGTTGCTCTGGCAACGGATCATCCAGATGGAACTTTGCCCTGATGAGGTCCTTGATAATCTCGCTGCCAGCACCGCCCTTCGGCACAAGGACCGCCTCAGGACCACCGGGCAAGATCCTGAACAAGAAGAAGTTGAACACTATGATTGCAAACAGAGTCACGACTAGGTAGATGGTCTTCCTCGCCATGTAAGACCGCATATCCATCCGATTGTCCCCCTCCTTGTCAGTGGTTGCTATTCATCCTCGGGTCAAAGCCTGCCTAGTTCGATGACCTATCTACCGTCCCATATTTGCATGCTACCATCACTAGCAAGCATCCTCTGGTTCTTGAGATTAAAGATGTCGGCCCGTTTCCGGGCCAAGGTTTTTCCGCTTAGTCACCCAGCGGGCTGTCACCAGCCAGCGATTCCTTCTTCTTCCCCTTCATCCTGAAGTAGAGCAAGACGGCAACCGCTGCTACGGCGACACCTGCAGCAGCTGCGACCAGCATCAAGTTCG
>JALHSX010000294.1 GCA_022865445.1 Thermoplasmata archaeon
TCTGCAACTCCAACCTCAGGCTTGACTGTGTCTGGCACCCTCGCCATCAGTCTGACAGACGAGGCCTTAGGTTCTCCATCTCGGCTCACTATCAAAGCGAATTCTTGTGTAGCTAGATTGAACAGATGTCTCTCTTGCCGTCCTTTCAACTTCAATAGGTTGATCTCGTGGAGTTCCAATCTGGGTGCCTCGGATTGCTTGAGGACTTCCTCATGATCTCCAACGATTATTGTTCCTCCTTTGCGGTGATTTGACATTGAGATGGCCGTTGTGAAGATCTTGTACAGGACTTCTTGGACGATTCCTTTCTCTGATGCTAATTGATCGAGCCTCTGTTTCACTTCGTCTAGGGATCTATGAACCCATTCGCCCACTTTTCCTGAGAAATAGACTTCCGCACGGAGACGTCCGTCATGGAAGAGTTTCGCCGTCTTCATTGGACCCAAGGCGACGAGCCCATATCCTGAAACACCTGCCAATGCGCTACAGTATCCATGGAACTCGACGTAAGTGAGACTACTCTCCTTGGGTTCTGATGGTGCTGCAGGCATGAGTGCGGCATCTTCGAGTGTGCCGTCTTTTCCGACTATGAATGCGGATGTGTAGCCGTCTATGAGCCCGAAGAGGGAACTGACAGTCTTGGCCAAGTCGAATATGCTTCTTTTCTGTAGCTCCATTCCTACGAAGTCTGGAAGTCGTTGTCTGAGTTTTTCCGGATCTCCCATGAGGAAGCCTGTCGATAGAGACCTTCCCTCCTCCTGTTTCGACACACATTCGTAGACTAGTTTGAATGCTTCAAGCGCGGTGTTGACATCGACTCCGAAGTTGCGAGAGAGTGAGTAGATTGGTTCCCATAGCTCCTGCCAAGCCCTAGGGTAGCCTTTGACTAGTACGAAGCTCAAAGAGGGCAGGTCTTGGTCCTTGTGACTTGCCAATGTGATCTATTCAAGAACTTACAAAATTAGACAGGCTATTACTGTTGCGATCTCTTCAACAGCCAGAACAGATGCATTGAGCCACTTGTGTGCATGACTAAGCACAGTGATGAGTGACTCTGAATATGTCGAGAACTCCGTGAATTCTTATATGGTGCGCCGGACTCAAACTCAATCACTCAAATCCAATTCTGACAAGAGAGGCAAGGAATTGGCCCTTCTGCGGAGAAAAGTAAAGACAACGATCGTACTCTCGCTACTATTCGCGGTAATCGTGTCTTCCTCTGTTCTCGCTGCAAACGCTGTGGCTCGGTCTTCGGTGGCTGGGGATTTCGTGCTGTCTATTCAGCCCACAGTGCAATACATAGCATCCGGCGCTGAGACCACATTCCTGATTCTGGTCGGATCTAAAGGAGGATTCAATTCGCCCGTGGATCTGAACGTGAGGAACGTTCCACCCGGACTGGAGGCATCCTTGTCACCTCGAACGGTGACCCCGCCGATTGGCGGACAAGCCTACTCTGTGCTCACAGTAGCTTCGAGTTCATCCACACGGACCGACACATACACTATTGAGGTGAGAGGGACCAGCGGAACCCTGTCAAAGACCGCGTCAGCAACTCTCACGATAACCAGAGTATCGCAATTTGAGATGTCGGTCTCTCCATCTTCCGAGATCGTCGCACCGGGTGGATCCGCAAAGTATGAAGTCACGGTGAGCTCTTTAGGAGGGTTCTCCTCGAACGTCAACTTGGACCTAAATACTGTCCCGGGGATAACCTTCAGTTTCGATTCTCCATCAGTCAAACCGTCCGCCGGAAAGTCCGCCAAATCAATTCTTACAGTTGGGGCAGACAAGAACGCGGGTCCAGGCACCTACACCCTCATAGTGAAAGCTGCCAGCAGGAGCCCTGACGTGACACAGTTCGCGTCTGTAACACTGATCGTATCCAAGGTTTCAGACTTCATGATCGCAGTGTACCCACCAATCAGTGCCATAGTGGTGGGTGAGAGTACCGCGTTTTCTGTTGCAGTTGGTTCATTGGGTGGATTCTCTTCGGATGTAACGCTTACATTGGCCTCGGTACCCCAGGGGGTTGGATTCAACTTTGACCCATTCACTGTCAGGCCCACCGCCGCATCTCCCGCTACGTCAGTACTCAAACTCACGACTACAATCGAGGCGAAAGTCAGAACACACGCCCTACTGATTGTAGGTACCAGTGATGGGAATATTCGCTCGGCTTCCGTCACACTCACAATCAATCCGGTCGCCACTCGCGTGACAATCTCACTCTCCTCCTCCAGTGTGAAGCAAGAGGATACAGTAACAGTGAGAGGAGCAATTACACCCGAGATTGTCGGAGCAGTAGTCACTCTCACATATACGAAACCTGATGGAACGATTCTGACTAGAGCAGTGAAGACCAATGCGGACGGGAGTTTCTCAGACTCCCTTGTGCCAGAGGATGTCGGAACTTGGCAGGTCTCTGCAAGCTGGCAAGGTGACGCAACCCACGCCGGTGCGAATAGTGACACTGTGATGTTGCAGGTGTCGGAGCTGTCATTCATCGAGCGGTATGGCGTACTACTGGGCGCAGTCGTGGTGATAGCACTAGCAGCGGTGGGCGTGATCTACTATTCGCGAGGCAAACGGGGACAGCCAGCTGAGGAGATGAGGCAACCTCCGCCCCCTGCTGGGCTTCCAACCGGACCAACAAGGCGTGAAGCGCCACCGCTGATACTGCCGAGAAAGCGCTGCTTCAACTGTGAGGAAGTGATATCGGTTCAAGCAAAGTTCTGTGACAAGTGCAGAGCTCCACAGCCTGAGACGGTCGAGAAGAAGTACGAAGCACCTCCGCTGATCATACCGCGGGTACGTTGCTTCAATTGCGGTGAAGCGATATCCGCTCAAGCAAGGTTCTGCGACAAGTGTAGAGCCCCGCAGCCATAGATCGGCAAGCCGGAATCCTCGATCGGCAAGCTTGCCTTCCTCGCCCGCTGGAAGGTGGACTTGCTTGGCATCAGTTCGTGCATTTCGTATTCTTGAGTATGTACTCCGCGGCGGTTCTTGTAGCTAGCGAGAACGGATCTTTCGGAGATGTGAAGCAGTATATCTCCTTGCTCTGAGCCATCATGAGGCCATATGAGAACGGGAGTATCCCTATGATCGGGACTTTGTACGTCTCCTCCAGCTTGGTCCTGAAGTAGTCCGAATCCAGCTCTGAAGGTACTCTGTTGGCAACTAGGAATGTCTTGGGAACCTCCATCCTCTTGGCGATCTCGAACGTCACGGCTGTACCAAGGTAGTCCTGCTCGTCAGGCCGAAGTATCACAACCAAGGCATCACTCATGGCGATCGAAAGAAGCGTATCCTCCTCAATGCCGGGGTGAGTATCTATCAATAACACGTCAAGCTCAAGCTTCTTGGCGAGGTCCGTAACGGCGGTGCTGAGTTTCTGAACGTCAAAACCTTCCTTCAACATCCCGACGATGGCTTGAGCGTTGAGCCTTGACGGAATGAGGTTGATGCTCTTTGGTGGAAGCGAGAGCTTACTGCTCACATCGTAGATTGGATCATTGATCGTGCATTCACCCTTGAGGTAATCATTCAGGCAGTATTTCATCGGTGAGTTTCCAAGACCGAAAAGAACGTGAATCCCCGGAGACTGGATGTCTGTATCCACTACCCCCACATGCGCTCCAGTGCTCGCGCAGCAGTAAGCCAGATTCGCAGTCAGATTGGATTTGCCTGTTCCGCCTCTGAAGGAATGGATTGCGATTACCGATCCCATTTTGACATCTCAATCAGTTCTGGTGTGCGAAATAGTGTAAAACA
>JALHSX010000295.1 GCA_022865445.1 Thermoplasmata archaeon
ATGGCCATTAGCCCTTACTTCGCGATGCTGATGGACCCGGACGACCCGCACGATCCCATCAGGATGCAGGCGGTCCCGACGATCCAGGAAACCGACTTCAGCGCATCGGACATGGAAGATCCGCTTTTCGAAGACATCGACTCCCCCGTGCACGGTCTCACGCACAGGTACCCGGACAGGGTCCTGTTCCTCATTACCGACATGTGCGGGAACTACTGCAGGCACTGCACGAGGAGGAGGATGGCAGGTCAGACCGACCACCAGATGAGCAAGGAAACTATCGACGCCGCGATCAAGTACATCAAGGGACACCAGGAGATACGAGATGTTCTCATCTCTGGTGGGGACGGTCTGTTGGTATCAGACGAGTTCCTTGAGGACGTAATCAAACGGCTCAGGGCGATTGACCATGTCGAGATAGTGAGGCTGGGCAGCAGGGCTCCGTGCACTCTGCCCCAGAGGATCACGCCTGAACTCTGCAAGATGCTCTCTAAGTACCACCCCATCTGGCTCAACACGCATTTCAACCATCCGAAGGAGATCACGCCAGAATCGAAGAGAGCCGTCGAGATGCTGGTCGATCACGGGATCCCGGTGGGCAACCAATCGGTCCTGCTCAAGGGCATCAACGACTGCCCGACCATAATGAAGAAACTCGTGCACGAACTCGTGAAGATCAGGTGCAGGCCGTACTACTACTACCAGTGCGACTTGTCCAAAGGGCTTGAGCACTTCAGGACATCGGTCGAGAAGGGGATCGAGATTGCTGAGGCGCTTAGAGGACACACGTCGGGTTTTGCTGTCCCGACATTCATTCTGGACGGCCCAGGAGGAGGGGGCAAGATACCAATCTCCCCGCAGTACCTCATCTCCATGTCCGACAAGAGAGTCGTTCTGAGGAACTACGAGGGAGGCACCTTCTCTTACCCACAGCCCAAGGACCGGGTGAGCGTCTGCCCGCCCACATGCAAGCTCTGCGAGAAGTACGAAAACGTCGAGTCCAAGGAGGGCGTTGCGGGCGTGCTCTCGGGCAGGAAGATGTGCCTTGTTCCCGAAGGAACGCTGAGGGAAGCCAGGAGGAAGGCAATCCAGAAGAAGAAGTGAAGCCGATCTTCTTCTGGTCAATCATCTCCTTCAGGTCCGAAAAGGTTAAGTGCGGAGAATTGTTCTTCGCTCGCAACCTTCGTGAGATGAGTTCATGGAAAGGAACATTTTCATTGAGCAAATGACGAACGCCCCCATTGAGAAGCAGGACACAGAGTTCGTTGAGAGAAAGGGCATAGGCCATCCAGACAGCATCGCCGACGGTCTGGCAGAGAGCGTCAGCAGAGCCCTGTGCAAGATGTACAAGGAGAGATACGGCAGGATACTGCACCACAACACGGACGAAGTGGAAGTTGTGGGCGGTCAATCCGCGCCCAAGTTCGGCGGAGGAGCTATGCTCGAGCCGATATACGTCCTCCTTGTTGGCCGTGCGACCACCGAGGTCAACGGCGAGAGACTACCGTACAGGACATGCGCGCTGAAGGCAGCCTACTCATATCTCGAGAGGACCTGCAAGAACCTCGATGTCGAATGGGACGTAACGCTAGATTGCAGGATCGGCCAAGGAAGCGTCGACCTGCGAGGATTGTATGAGACAAGGCGCCTACTTGCCAACGACACGTCTTTCGGAGTCGGGTTCGCGCCCCTCAGCGAGACGGAGCGCATAACGCTGGAGACGGAGAAGTACATCAACGGGAAGCTCTGCAAGACGATGCCTGAACTCGGAGAGGATGTCAAGGTGATGGCATGCAGAATGGGCGACAGCATCGCACTCACGATAGCAATTGCCATGGTCGCATGCAAGGTGCCTGACAAGAGCCACTACCAGAGCTCGATCAGGGACGCCACGAACAAGATACACGATTTCGCCCAGAAGTTCACCGACAGGGACATCAAGGTCTACATCAACACGGCCGATGACTATGCCAAAGGGATCTACTACCTTACGGTCTCAGGCCTAAGCATGGAGAACGGCGACGACGGGTCTGTCGGAAGGGGCAACAGGGCGAATGGTCTGATAACACCCATGAGGCCGATGAGCATGGAGGCCTCTGCCGGGAAGAACCCTGTCACTCATGTGGGCAAGCTGTACAACATATTGGCCAACATGATCGCGAAAGACATCGTCGCGGCGGGCAAGGGCGACATAGTTGAGGTGCACACGAGGATCCTTTCGCAGATCGGCCGCCCAATCGACTCGCCGCAGGCTGCGAGTGCCAAGGTCATCTATGCCAAGAACGTCAATCCGAAGAGATACGAGAAGGAGATCAGGTCAATCTACGACGAGAAGCTGGCCAACATAACCGACCTGACTGAATTGATCGTGAACGGGAAGGTCACGGTGTTCTAGAAACAGTTCGAATATAGGGAAGGCCTGATCAGGCCGATCCGTCGAGTTTTCTTAACTCCTCTTCCTTGAGCTTCAGCACTCTCGCGAGGTCAGAGAGCTCTTCCTCGATCGCGTGGAGGCGGCTCCATTCACCCTCAAGCCGCCTCTAGTCGCTCCGGATGGTCTCCTCCCTATTGGAGAGTTTCTAGTACAACGCATCCATCTCTTGCCTCCGTTTCTCGAGGTCCGCGAGTGTCTTCTCGTCCATGACGGCCACGAGTCCCTTCTTCGACGCATCGATGTTGTTCCACTGGTCTTGGACTTCCGCGCGCTCCTTCTCGAGCCTCTCCATTTCCACCGCCACTGTCCGCTCCTTGGTCTCGAGGTCCCTCTCTCTGGA
>JALHSX010000296.1 GCA_022865445.1 Thermoplasmata archaeon
AATGACCGAGCCCTTTAATACAGTTCCGAGCCGAGAGGTGCGTGCAATTGAGCATACTGGTCAAGGGCGGACTCGTGGTCACTCAGAACTGGAAGCGAGAGGTCCTCAAGGGCGATGTCCTTATCGAGAACGGCAAGATAGTGAGCGTCGGCCATGCCAAGGCGAGGCCCGATGAGGTGGTCGATGCATCAGGCTGTATCGTCATGCCCGGCCTGATCAACTGCCACACGCACGTCGCGATGTCGCTAATGAGGAGCATCGCAGACGACGTCAAGCTCGACAAGTTCCTTGACAAGACATTCGCGATCGACGCCAAGCGCACGCCAGAGGATGTCGCCGTCGGGGCGACGCTCGGGTGCCTCGAGATGGCCCGGTCTGGAACCACGACCTTCGTTGACATGTACTACTCCGAGGACGCGATCGCGAAGAGCGTCGAGGAGGTCGGCCTTCGGGGATACCTCGGCTGGACCGTGCTCGACGAGAAGTTCACGACCCAGAAGGGCAAGCCGATCAAGAACTGCGAGGACTTCATCAGGTCGCACAAGGGAAAACCGCTGATCAAGCCTCTCGTTGCGCTCCAAGGAGTCTACGTCTGTTCGGACGAGACGCTGATGGAGGGCAAAGAACTGGCAGCCAAGGAGAAGACATTCTGCCACTACCATCTGTCTGAGACGAGGCTCGAAGTCTATGAATTTCAGAAGCTAAGGGGCAAGAGGCCAGTCGAGCATTTGGCGGAGATAGGATTCCTCTCGAAGGGCGACCTCGCAGCGCACTCAGTGTGGCTGACGATCAACGAGGTCAGGGCTCTTGCACGCGCAGAGGTCAATGTGGCTCACTGCCCCACATCTAACATGAAGCTCGCGAGCGGTGGAATCGCTCCGCTCCCAGAGATGTTCCACGAGGGAGTCAACGTCAGCCTCGGGACCGACGGGTGCTCATCTAACAACACCCTCGACATGTTCCTGGAGATGAAGTTCGCGTCGCTGATGCACAAGGCCCACAGGTGGGACGCGGCCGTGTTGCCCGCCCAGAAATGCCTCGACATGGCGACCGTAGACGCGGCCAAATGCATCGGAGCGGACAAAGAGCTCGGGTCCATCGAGCCGGGAAAGAAGGCCGACCTGATCATCCTGGACTGCGCTGTCCCGTCAATGGTGCCCACGCGGCCTGATAATGTCGTGGCGAACCTTGTATACGCAAGTCCTAGCCACGCAGTTCGGGACTCGATCATCGACGGCAAGTTCGTCCTCAGAGATCGCAAGATAGTGAACCTTGACGAGATGAAGTTCCTCAAGAGGGCCGATGTCGCGGCGGACCAGCTTCTGGCGAGGGCAAAGTGAAATAAGAACACTGGGAAAGGGTTTTTGAAAGGCGTTTGCTCAGCCCTGGTACTCTCTCTCTTGCTGGGCCTTCTTCGTGGCCTTCTTGGTGATCTCGGCGATCTCCTCCGCCTCGATCTTCTCGTCTTCCATCGCCTGCTCGAGCGCCTTCAACTCCGCGTGCAGCTCCTCCGGCGTCGGGATCGGGCCGAGCACGTCGACCGCCTTGCCGACCGCGCGTTCGATCTCCTCGGGCCTCGAGACCTCCCTTGCGGGCGTCTCTCTGCCGATGCCGAGGTACTGGCTCACGCCCTCCACCAGCTTCGTGAGCTCGAACGGGAAGATGATCTTCGTCGCCTGTCCGTTGCCGAGGGCCTTAATCGTCTCGAGAGACAAGACCGTCAAAGCCTTCGAGTCCAGAGGCTGTGCGCCGACGCTCATGATCCTCAGCTTCTGTGCGTCACCTTGGCTGCGCAATATGATGGCGAGCCTCTCACCCTCGGCCTCCAGGATCTTCGCCTGTCTGAGACCCTCCGCCTGCAGGATGCGTGCCCTCTTCTCACCTTCAGCGCTCAGGATGGCCGCCCTCTTGGAACCGTCCGCCTTGAGGATAGCTGCTCTCCTCAGCCTCTCGGCCGAGGTCTGCTCCTCCATGGCGTCCTTGACCTTGCCCGCGGGGTCGACCTCTCTTATCTCGACGCCTTCTACCTTCACGCCCCACTTGTCAGTGGCCTCGTCGAGGACGTCCCTCAGGTGAAGGTTGATCTTCTGCCTGTTGGACAGGACCTCGTCCAGCTCCATGTCACCGATGAGCGACCTGAGCGTGGTCTGCGCCAAGTAGATGGTCGCCGTCCTGTAGTTCGTGACCTGGAAGAACGCCTTTGACGGGTCGATGACCTTGATGTATATGATCGCGTCAACATTCGTCGGCGAGTTGTCCTTGGTGATGACTTCCTGCCTCGGAACGTCCAGGACCTGCGTCCTTAGGTCGAGCCTGACGACCTGGTTGATCAACGGTGCGACGAAGTTCACACCTTGGTTCAAAATCCGCATAAAACGTCCCAGCCGCATGTATATGCCCTGCTCATACGGCAAGACGATCTTGATCGCGCTGGTCATGACCGCGAGGACGACTATCAGCGCGAGTATTACCAGTGCTACTACCGCTCCAATTTCTACCATTTCAATCCCTCCTCTCCAACTCCCTATTCGATCTCTTCAACTGTTACGTGGACCCCTTCGCTCGTCTTCACGACGACCTTCCTGCCAGCGGGTATCGCCTTGCCCGAGGTCGCGCTCCAGGTGTCGTGGTCTATCCTGACCTTTCCCTTGAGGCTGTTCGGTGTGACGTCCGTCACCACGACCCCGGTCATCCCAACCAGGGACGTCGCGACCGTGGTTTCAGGCGGAGCAGGCGGGGCGAGCTTCTGGTACATCCGCATGGTCACGTAAGTGACCGGTATCACGACGACTGTCACGATGACCGGCGACCACCAGCTGATCAGAACGTCGGGCGCCACCATACCAACAAAGCCGAGCACCAGCAGGACTGTCGCGGGCACGAGAATGAACGCGCCCGGAGACGACAGCTCCGCTAGAATCATTATTATGCCGATTATGATGAAAGCCAGTCCGAGCTCAGAGCCCCCCACTGCCATGGTCGATGCAACAGGCTTGTCCATATATATGGTTTTTGACGGACTCCCGCGCTGGGCCAGGCCTGCTGGTTGAATGAGAAAAACAACGATATCGCCGCCAAGAGAGGTGCGAGCCTACCGCAGTCGGAGCCTCTGGACGTGGTAGCACCAAAGCCCGTACTTCCTCAAAGCCTCGTTCGTGTTGTTCTCGTTGACCCTCTCGGACTCGGTCCTATATCTGAGGACGTCCTCGATCGGGTACCCAACATAGTCCGAGAGCTTGAGTAGCTTCTCATACGGGAAAGGCTGCTCCCCAACCAGGATCTGCCTAATACTCCATCCCGGGTGGATCCTCGACCGGTAGCCGAGTTCGCGTGCCAACCTGTTGATGCTTCCGGCCTTCTCGATGCCGTTCTTTATTAGCTCTACTCGGAACGCTGAAACCAACCAGACCCTTTTGTCTGCGTTGTAGGCCTTGAATGGCCTTCCATAGTACGCATGATCAGAGCTCATCAGAGTAGTACGATTATAGAATGCAGATATTTAGATATTGTGAAGAGGTGTCACGCTAGAGATGGTATGTACCATCTCTCGAACCGCGAGTCTGGGAGGGCTTCTGGCGATGAAAACTGTTATCGTTTTTGAAAACGATAGCCCACCCGGTGATTGCGCTTGACGACAGCGAATGGCTCTATCAACCTCAAGACGTCCGCTCGAGATGAGGTGATCGATGTCACTGAGAAGGTCAGGGAGATCGTCTCCAAGTCGAAGATCAGGGAAGGGCTCGCATGCGTGTTCGTGGTCGGTTCCACTGCGGCCGTCACGACTATAGAACACGAACCCGGGCTTGTGACGGACATGAGAGACGCGATGGATCGTCTGTACCCAACGAGCATCGACTATGAACACCATCAGAGATGGGGCGATGGGAACGGTCACTCGCACATACGAGCATCTCTTGTTGGACCTTCGCTCACGGTGCCGATACTGGACGGGAATCTCGTTCTCGGCACGTGGCAGCAGATAGTGTTCCTTGAGTTCGACAACAAGCCCAGGACGAGAGAGCTAATGGTCCAGATAGTCGGGGATTGAGCATTTCTCTTCTCAAAGTCGGTTGCACAAGCATATAATAGTCAGAACCGTTGGCCCAATCGAATGCCGCTAGAAGGAGAATTCCTCGGAGGAGGGGACGAAGTAGGCAGGCTCGGCATACTCCTCAAATGCCCCGGAGCCAGAGTGCTGTTCGACTATGGGATAACGGCGAGCGATCCTCCACAGTATCCAGCGCCTTGTCCTCCAGTAGACATCATGTTCTTGACCCACTCTCACCTCGACCACTGCGGCATGATCCCGTGGCTCACGGCCCGCAATGACATTAACGTGGTATCCACGAGCATCTCCCGGGAGATCGGCATATTGCTGATGGATGACAGCATCAAGATCGGCGCTGCCGAGGGGTACCCGGAACCGTACACTTCAGCCGATGTCAAGATCGCCCGCAGGAAGTTCGACGAGATCCAGTTCGGCGACACGAGCCAAGCGGGCAAGATGACGGTCATCGCGCACTCCGCGGGTCACATCCCCGGGGCGACGATGTACGAGCTCCAGGGCAAGAGGACGACACTCATCACAGGGGACATCCACACGCTGGACACAAGGTTGGTCGCGGGTGCAAAGCCCGTCAAGTGCGACAACCTGATCATGGAGTCCACATACTCAGGAAGGAACCACCCGGCCAGGTTGAAAACAGAGTACGCCTTTCTCAAGAAGATCGAGGAGGTCAATCAGCGAGGGGGCACGGCAATCATACCTTCGTTCGCCGTAGGCAGGACGCAGGAGATACTCCTGCTTCTGAAGGACAGCAGGTTCGATTTCTGGCTGGATGGCATGGGGAAGAAGGTCAACGCCATCTACCTCAGATACCCGGAATTCGTCAGATCCGCCAAGCGCTTGAGGCAGGCGGTCAGCAGAACTCACGAAGTGAGGAACGTTCACGCGCGCTCGCGAGCAGCCCAAGCGGACGTCGTCGTGACGACGAGCGGAATGTTGGATGGCGGCCCTGTCCTTGGCTATGCGGAAAACATCAGAAACGACCCGAAGAGCGCGATCCTCCTGACCGGATATCAGGTCGAGGGAAGCAACGGCCGGAAGCTCATCGAAACGGGCTACATGGAGTTCCAGGGAGTGAGTGAGAAGGTCAACTGCGAGGTATTGAAGTTCGACTTCTCAGCGCACGCAGGCCACGACGAGCTTCTAGCATTCGCGAAAGGGTGCTCCCCCGAGAAGATCGTGCTGATGCACGGCGATCAGAGGGAGATACTCGCGGGCGACCTGAAAGCACAGGGGTTCGAGGTCCATCTGCCCAAGAATGGCGAGAAGTGGACGATCTGATCTCATTGGTTTTTCCCGAAATTTAGTTATCCCCCGACGCCCTGCCACGTGGTGCATGAAGGCCAAGCTCCAGGAATTCCTCAAAGAGGACATAGGCTCTGGCGATATCACCTCCGAGCTCGTGGTCCCCGCGAAAGCCAGGGCGAAAGGGCGGATCGTGTGCAAGGAACGGTGCGTGCTGGCAGGCGTGTCAGAGGCGGGGGCTGTCTTCGAAGAGCTAGGAGCCAGGATCGTCAAGATCAAGAAGGACGGCTCGAGGATCGGCAGAGGAGATGTCGTCCTGGAAGTCGAGGGGGCCGCGAGAGGCATTCTGGCAGGCGAGAGGCTCGCGCTGAACTTCGTGATGCGCATGAGCGGCGTTGCGACGCTCACTCATGACCTCGTAGCGAAGTGCAGGAAGGTGAACCCGAAGGTCAGGGTCGCAGCGACGCGCAAGACGACGCCCGGCTTCCGCGAGTTCGAGAAGAAGGCCGTCGTCATCGGAGGAGGGGACCCGCACAGGGCGGGGCTCTTCGATGCTGTCCTGATCAAGGACAATCACATCAAGATGGCCGGAGGAGTGATCGAGGCGCTCCGAAGAGCCAAAAGCGGCAGCTTCACCAAGAAGATAGAGATCGAGGTGGAGAACGCGACGGATGCGAGGACCGCTGTGAAGAACGGCGCGGACATAGTCATGCTTGACAACTTCGGGCCAGATGAAGTGAGGAAGCTCTCGGCCGAGTTGAGGAAGATCAACTCCGATGTGCTCATAGAGGCTTCGGGCGGGATCAGACCGGAGAACATCGAACAGTATGCCGCCGGCGCGGACATCATCTCGCTCGGATTGCTCACGCACTCGGTCAAGTCGATCGACTTCTCGATGGAGATCGAGAAGGCCTGACATTGCTGACACAGAGGTTTTTTCTACGGGCCAACCGTTCCTTGTGCGGGCGCGTTATGGAACCGAAGCAAGCGTGGAGGGCGTTGTCGCTCATCGTATTCCTTGTGGA
>JALHSX010000297.1 GCA_022865445.1 Thermoplasmata archaeon
CGTACGGCACATGTTGAAGGAGCATCCGAACAACGAGATAGTAGTGCTCGACAAGCTCACCTCCGCGGGCAGGCTCGAGAACCTCGAACAGGTCAAGGACAAGATCAGATTCGTCAAGGGGGACATCTGCGACAAGGAAGCGGTCAAGAAGACCATGGCCGGGTGCGAGCACGTAGTCAACTTCGCCGCAGAAAGCCATGTCGACAGGAGCATCACGTCCCCTGAGGACTTCGTGAGGACGGATGTCATGGGTGTATTCACGCTCCTAGAAGAGGCGAGGAGAACGGACGTGAAGAAGTTCGTCCAGATATCGACCGACGAGGTCTATGGTTCCACCGTTTCAGGCTCGTTCTCCGAAGTCGACATACTCGATCCATCATCGCCGTACTCGGCGAGCAAGGCCGGGGGAGAGTTACTCGCACGCTCCTACGTCAGGACCTACGGGCTCGATGTCGTCGTCACTCGCTCATCGAACAACTACGGACCTTTCCAATACCCCGAGAAGCTCATACCAGTGCTCGTCATCAAGGCCCTCCGGGACCAGCCGCTCCCGATCTACGGCAAGGGCACCAACGTCAGGGACTGGCTACACGTCGAGGACAATTGCAGTGCGATAGACATAGTGCTCCAGAAGGCCAAGGCCGGGGAGATAGTAAACATCGGTTCCGGGAACGAGGTCACGAACATCGATGTCGCGAAGCTCATCCTGAAGCACATGAAGAAGCCCGAGAGCCTGATCAAGTACGTGGACGACAGGCCCGGCCACGATTTCAGATACTCACTCAACTGGGACCGCATTCGCAAGCTCGGGTGGAAGCCCAAGATGAAGTTCGAGGATGGGCTGAAGAAAACAGTCGACTGGTACCTCGAGAACCAGGTCTGGTGGACGCCCCTGGGGTGATCCAGGAACTAGCGTGCGCCAGCACAGCACATCGTTCTGCCGAAACCGCTATATCAACAGCCAATGCTACCGAGAGTCGACCATGAAGATAGCATCCATAGTCGGCGCGGGCGCCCGGATTGCGATGATAATCGACTACCACCTGTCGAAGGAGCAGGAGGCAGACCGATGAAAGCTGTCGTGCTCGGAGCAACCGGATTCCTCGGCTCCAACCTCGTGTCCGAGTTCATCAGGCGCAAGATAGACACAATAGCATTCTGCCCGAAGAGCGACCGGTCCAGGATCATGAAGGGCCACGGGATCGAGGTCATCGAGGGAACATTCCTCGACACGAAGACCCTCGACTTCCCGCTAGAGGAAGTTGACTGGCTCATACACCTGGCAAGCACGACGAGCCCGACGGAGTCGATACTCGAACCGCACAAGGACGCGGCAAACCTGACAGCTAGCAGCATCCTCTTCCAGAACGCCATTGACGCGGGCGTAGGCAAGATACTGTTCTCCTCGTCTGGCGGAACGGTCTATGGCGACGCGGGGCTCGGACCCGTGAACGAGTCCGTCGGCACTCACCCAGTGATTCCGTACACGAAGACCAAGCTCGCGATAGAATCCGAACTCCTCGACCTGACGGACGGGACCGATACAGTCCCTGTCATCCTCAGGTTCGGGAACCCGTACGGACCTAACCAATACCCTGCGAAGGGCACAGGGGTCATCACCGCGTGGCTGGCCGCTGCAAGGGACGACAAGCCGATAATCGTCTATGGTGATGGCGAGAATGCGAGGGACTTCTTCTATGTCTTCGACGCGATCGCGGCGATGACAATGGCCCTCGAGAGCAACCGAGCGAAGGGGATCTACAACATCGGCTCGGGAGGAGCGACTTCTCTGAACGGCATCATCAGGATCATCGAGGAAGTCACTCGAAGAAAGCCCTCGGTCACGAGGCTCTTGGAAAGGCCTTCGGACACGGTCAAGACCATAGCGCTGGACTCCGCGAAGGCTCAGAAGGAGTTCGGCTGGAGGCCGAAGGTTGGCCTTCAGGAAGGGATTGCCCTTACGTGGAGATGGGTGCGGTCCGGCGAACCGTTCACCATCGGCTAGGCGAGCAGCTTCTCGACGATCTCAATGATTGCCTTTTCCCTCTTCTCGACCGAAAACTCGGACATGATCCTCGCTCTCGCCGCTTTGCCTTTGTCTGATCCAAGGGCCTGTCGTATCGCGTCAGCCGCCCCCTTCGGGTCCCCAACGGGTGCGTAGAAACCCGTATCGCCCATCGCGGTCGGGATGCCCGCCACCTTCGTTCCCACGGGGACGCACTCGCAGAGCATCGCCTCGCAGAGGGCGTTTGGCAGACCCTCATACATGGAGAGCTGGCAGTAGACCTTGGCGCGCTGGTAGTACCGGGCGAGTTGGTCGTGAGGGACGCCACCGACGAACTCTACGTTCGGAGGGGCATTCGATCTCAGTTCATCGATCGTATTATCGCTGGAGCTGCCGACGAGCACGAACTTGACATCCTTCAGTTGGCCCGCCGCTTTCACGAAGACGTCAAGACCCTTTCTCTTGATTGTGATCTTGTTCACGACGCCGACGGTCAGCACCATGCGCTCCTTCGCGCCTGAGGCCTTGAACTTGTCCGAATCATGACCTGTGTGCACAGTCTGGATATTGCCCCCGCGCACCCCGAGGTCCTTGATCGCGGCTTCCTTAAGAGACTCGTCAACGGGCAGCACCTTGGTAGCCTTCTCCATGATATACTTCACCATCTTTGCCTTGCTCGGGTCGAGAAGCGAGCCGTGCCCGATCTCCGGAGCCTTCGCGACCTCGTAGCCTCCGACGACGACCAGGGACGGTTTCCCTAGCATTCTCGAGAATCTCACCATCCACTTTGCGTGCCTCTCTGCAAACCAAGCGAACGATATGTCGGACCAAAGCGCCCCTCTTGCGAGCCGCCACAGAACGCCGACCTTGCCCGAGAAATCCTTCTTTGCGAAGCCGACGTCCACGACCTTCACGTCGAAATTCTTCCGGAGAAAGTTGAGGTCCGACTCGATGAAAGGAGCTATCGTGGGATGCACGAACAGAACCCTTGTTCTCCTCTTGTCGATCATCGAAATCCTCTCGGACCTTCCTCGAAAGACACCATGAGGCTATTTAACAGCTTCTGGCACCTGGCTCCGTCCCCGCTGGATTATTAACCCCGACACCATTTGGGAATGCAACCCGAGTAGTAGGACATGATATCAGTCATCTGCGTCTCCAACGACAAGAAGATTCTCAAAACCTCCCTGCTAGCAGGCTTGTCGAAACAGACCACCGCCTATGAGTTCATCAACGTGGAGAACTGGGACGGTCGCTTCAGCTCAGCCGCAAAGGCCCTGAATCACGGCGGCAAGGACGCCAAGGGCAAGTACCTGATGTTCGTCCACCAGGATACCGAAAGAGAGCTGGCAGACACGA
>JALHSX010000298.1 GCA_022865445.1 Thermoplasmata archaeon
CAGGCGAAGAAAAAGAACGCATAGACGTCGGGCGAGCGCGCCAATAGCTGATGCTGTTTCTCACAATCAATCACACCCGCGGCAGCGCTTCAGAAAAGTACTATTAGCCGGTCAGGTAATCCCAAGGGGAACTGAATGGCGCACCTCTCAGTGACCCTCTGCGGCCTCATGATGAAGAACCCCACGATGCTTGCGTCCGGTGTTTTGGATGAGACGGGCAGGAGCATGCTGGAGGTCGCGAAGGCAGGTGCGGGCGCGCTAGTAACGAAGTCTGTAGGCAAAGAACCGAGACAGGGTCACGGAAACCCCACGATAGTCGAGCTCCAGTGCGGACTCATCAATGCGATGGGACTCCCCAATCCGGGGATGGAGATCTACGCAGCTGAGGTCAAAGAGGCGAAGAAAGGTGGCGTCCCGGTCATCGGGAGCGTCTTCGGAGGGACCGAGGACGAGATTGCCGAGCTCGCAGGACTCATGTCAAAGGCTGGTGCAGACGCGGTCGAGCTGAACCTGAGCTGTCCCCACGCGAAAGGCTACGGGGCAGAGCTGGGCTCGACCCCGGAGCTCGTCGAATCGATCTGCAGGAAAGCAAATAAGCAGGTCCGAATCCCGTTGCTCGCGAAGCTCACACCCAACACTTCCTCGATATCATCGCTAGCAGTCGCAGCGGAAAAGGGAGGGGCGGACGCTGTTGTGGCAATCAACACGCTCAAGGCGATGGCAATCTCGCCAGAGGCTAGGATGCCGATTCTGGCCAACAAGTACGGCGGTCTCTCAGGCCCTGCGATTAAATCAATCGGCGTCAGATGCGTTTACGAAATATTCGAATCCGTGAAGATCCCGATAGTCGGTGTGGGAGGAATCTCGTCAGGACGAGATGCGCTAGAGTATGTGATGGCGGGCGCGACCGCGGTGCAGATCGGAACCGCGGTGTGGACCGAGGGACTAGATGTCTTCAACAAGACATCCAGGGAGATAATGCAGTTCATGGAAGAGAACGGGTTCGAGTCCGTCAAGGACATGGTGGGGGTGGCGCACCCTGGCCGGAACTAGAATGTTCACAGTCTCGAAGCAGACCGATGAAACATCCTCCATCAAGACCATCAGGTTCAAAGAAGGGCTCGCCGCCACTCCGGGCCAGTTCGTCATGGTGTGGGTTCCCGGAGTCGACGAGTTCCCGATGTCCGTTTCGTACTCGGCAAACGGATTGGGGATAACATATCAGGTCCTGGGAGACGGGACCAAAGCCCTCGCCTCCAAAGTGCAGGGAGACCGAATAGGCATCCGCGGTCCCTACGGGAAGGGGTTTGCCATTCATGGAAAGCGTCTGCTCGTCGTCGCTGGTGGCGCAGGCATGGCACCTCTCGCACCCTTCGTAGAGGAGGCGGTCACGCACAAAACCTCAGTGGACCTCGTGATCGGGGCTAGGACCAGCAGCAACATACTGTTCGAATCGAGAGCTATCAAAGCGGGAGCGAAGGTCCACATATCCACGGATGACGGAACCAAGGGATTCAAAGGCCTGGCAGTTGGGCTGGCAGAGTCCGTGCTCACTGGAGGGAAGTTCGATTCCATCTACGCCTGTGGCCCGGAGAAGATGCTTCTTGGCCTTCTGAGAATCGCTGAGTCGCGAGGACTTCCGATGCAGGCGTCGCTGGAGAGGTTCATGAAATGCGGAATCGGGATCTGCGACTCCTGCGCGATAGACGGAAAGCACGTCTGCACGGACGGCCCGGTGTTCTCGGAACGCGACCTCAGTACGTTTGGCGAGCTCGCGAAGACGAAGCTCGACATGTGCGGACGAAAAGTGCCAGTCTGATGTCGGACGCACGGTGTCCGACGCGCACATCTACCAGACAACGACGCACAGTTTGGAGCAAACCGCTTCCAAACCCCTGCTCTTGATTCTACGCGCAATCAGGGTTCTTGTCATTCTTCCCTAGGATAGCTTCGACTATTCCCCAGAACTCGTCATCCGACACGCGTCCGTGGTCCTCCCCCGCCTTCTTGATGGCTCGGACGATATCGCAAATCTGATCCTGGCTCGCCTTGACTTCCCTCTCCTCAAGTCTGCTCTTCACCAGCGCCGTTCCAGAGTGCTTTCCGAGGATCAGGTGCCGGCGGTTGCCGACCTGCTCAGGGTCGAGGCATTCGTATGTCATTGGACAGTTCAGGACTGCGGCCACATGTATCCCAGATTCGTGTGAGAAGGCGTTTGAGCCGACCCAAGGCTGGTTGGGAGGCAGGGGCAGGTTGGCCTCCTCGAACACAAGCTTGGTGAGATCGGTCAATCCCTCGGTGCGGATCCCGATATCACGCTTGTAGAGGTGCTTCAACGCCATCACGAACTGCTCAAGAGAGACATTGCCAGCGCGCTCGCCGATTCCACCGACGGTCGTCGAGATCGCTTCAGCCCCTGAGTTCAAGGCAGCGATGGAATTGACGACCGCGAGCCCGAAGTCGTTGTGCAGGTGAACGGACAAGGGCACCTTCGTCTTCTCCCTGACCTTCCGGACAAGGTACGAGACCGCCTCAGGGCTTGCACAACCCAGGGTATCTGTAATGCCGAGCCTGACAGCGCCTGCTTTCTCGCTCTCCTTGTAGACATCGAGCATGAACTCCATATCCGATCTCGTGCTGTCCTCAGTGCTCAGACTGGCCTTCAGACCTCGCGCATGAGCGTATTCGAGAGAGCTTATGGCTCGCCTCAGGACCTCATCACGGCTCATCTTGAGCTTGTAGCGCATGTGCAACTCGCTAGTTGCGATGAACAGGAGAACCATGTCGACATCCGAGTCGGCGGCTGCGTCGATATCTGCCTGGACGGTCCTGGCCAGGCATATGATCTCAGCACTGAGGCCGAGCTCGGCTATTGCTTTCACGGACTTCTTTTCCTGATCAGAGACTGCCGGATACCCAGCCTCTATCTGATGAACACCTATCTCGTCCAACTTGCGCGCGATGGCAATCTTCTGAGCGAGCGTGAAATGCACGCCCGGCATCTGCTCACCATCCCTGAGCGTGCTGTCGTAGATCACTATCTTCTCAGGGAGAGAGACCTTTGTTGCCACGTTGAACGGGCTCACGGCAGTGAACTTCATCGGCAAGCCATCGGCTGGCAACTATTTATGCTGTTCTCGGCACGCTGGCCCTTCGTTGAAAGCAATAAATAGGCAAACGGGCATTGTTCGGCGCACATGCCGGGGTGACAGAGCGGCCATGTGGCGGACTGCAGATCCGCAAACACGAGTTCGATTCTCGTCCCCGGCCCCATGATTCTCCGTATTTCTGATAGGTTTATAGCGTACCTTCCCTTACCCCCAAAATAACGGCGTTACAGAAATGCTGGCAAAGACCGCGCCGTTCGCGGTGCACACGATGAAGACTCCATGCGAAATCGTTGTAGGCAAGATTCTTCCGGCGCTGAGGGCGTCGGTGGTCAAGGAACTATCTAGAAAACACCATATGAAGCAATCGGACATCGCAAAGAAGTTGGGGATTACGCAGGCTTCAGTGAGCCAGTACCTCAGTGCCACAAGAGCTGGCGGGACGAAGATCACAGAAAGCTTCCCCAAGATCAAGACATACGCTAATGAAATCGCGAATCGCATAGTCGCTGGCGATAGCAAGCTAGAATGGTTCGATGTTTTGTGCAAGGCGTGTCAGGACATCAGGTCCGACGACGAATTCTGCAGGATGCAGAAGATAGCATCGAACCCGAGCGGATGCGATGTCTGCAAGAAGGACTGAAGACACCCTCTTGAGCGGTTCTCCCGTTCTCGATTCCCATAGCCAGTAGCTACGCGGACCCGGCATCAACAAGGCACAACGGACTTATATGGCGCTGTTTCATTGTCCGCATCGAGGAGAGTCCATGGCACGACCAAGAGTAATGAACAGCATTCTTGATACCGTAGGAAACACCCCAATGGTGAAGCTCAATAGGATAGTTCCTGAAGGCTCCGCGACCATCTACGCCAAAATGGAGTTCTTCAACCCCACATGGTCGGTCAAGGATCGGATAGCGAAGAGCATGATCGAGGCTGCCGAACGGAAAGGGCTGGTCAACAAGGACACAACCATTATCGAGCCGACATCAGGCAACACCGGAATAGGCCTGGGAATGGTCTGCGCCGTCAAGGGGTACAAGCTGATACTGACGATGCCAGAGACGATGACTATCGAGCGAAGGAAGCTCCTAGCGGCATTCGGTGCGCAGCTGGTTCTCACACCTGGTCCTGAGGGCATGGGGGGAGCGGTGAAGAAAGCAGAGGAACTGACAGCATCGACCCCGAACTCGTTCATGCCGCAGCAGTTCACGAACAAAGCCAACCCATGGATCCACAGGAAGACAACCGCCAAGGAGATCCTAAAGACCGTCGAAAGAATCGACGCTTTCGTCGCTGGGGTCGGAACTGGCGGGACCATCACTGGTGTCGGTCAGGTCCTCAAGAAGAAACACCCTCAGGTGCATATCATCGCCGTCGAACCCGAGGAATCACCAGTGCTCTCTGGAGGGAAGCCTGGCCCGCACAAGATACAGGGCATCGGCGCTGGTTTCGTGCCCGCAGTCCTGGACACAAAAGTGTACGACAGGATCATAAAGGTCAACTCGAAGGACGCTGCGGAGACATCTAGGAAGATAGCCAAACTCGAGGGAATGCTGGTCGGGATCTCATCGGGCGCGGCAACTTTCGCCGCTCTGCAAGTGGCAAAGGAACTGGGTCCGGGAAAGACCGTGGTTGTCCTATTGCCAGACATTGGAGAAAGGTATTTGAGCACCGACCTGTTTGCAGAGAATCCATAATGCCAGTTGATGAGAAAGACGATGTTGACATTGTTCTTGAGCGGGATCCCGCTCCGAAGAGTCGAGCAGAGGCTCTGCTATTCAGTCAGGGCCTCCATGCAATCAAGCTCCACAAGATGGCCCACAAGATGTACCTCAAGAAGCGGTACAAGACGGCCAGGATGATCAACTATGTCTCCAGAGTTCTGACCGGTGCCGATATCCATCCGGGTGCGATCGTTGGCAAGAACTTCTTCATCGACCACGCGACCGGGGTCGTCATAGGCGAGACTGCCGAGATCGGAGACAATGTCTCGATATATCAGGGCGTGACGCTCGGGGGCATCGCGACAGAGAAGAAGAAAAGGCACCCGACGATAGGCAACAACGTCGTCATCGGCGCAGGCGCCACCATCCTCGGCCCAATCACGATAGGGGACAATGTCAGGGTCGGGGCAGGATCCGTCGTCGTCAAATCAGTGCCTCCCAATTCGACGGTGGTGGGTGTGCCCGCGAAGATGGTCCAGAGGATAGGTGTGACGGCCATAGACCTGCATCACGAGGAGCTGCCCGACCCCGTCGTGAACGCGTTCATAGACCTATGCCACAGCCTCTCCGAGATGGAGTACAGGATGGAGCAGATCGAGAAGAAGCTCGGCATCAAGCACGAGAAGATACCGGTTCCCGAACCACCGAAGATCAAGGCGTCCGAGCTGGCTTGTCCAGTAGAGGAGAAGCATTAAGAGCTCCACAATCATTCGAGTGGTGATAGCCAATGGCGCTCGTTTTATACAACACCCTGACTAGAAAGAAGGAACCTTTCGAACCTCTCCAGAAGGGAAAGATCGGCATCTACGTCTGCGGAGTGACCGTATACGACCAGTCGCACCTGGGCCATGCGAAGTCAGCGATCAACTTCGACGTGATCGTCAGGTACCTCAGGCACAAGGGCTACGAGGTGAGGCACGTCACCAATTTCACGGATGTCGATGACAAGATCATCAACCGCGCGAACGAGCTGGGCATGGAACCTCTCATGCTCTCGCAGAGAATGATCGATGAGTACTTCAAGGACATGGATGCGCTCAAGATACGGCGGGCGAGTGTCTACCCGAAGGCGAGCGAGACCATGAACGAAATAGTCCGGATGGTCAAGGGCCTCATCGACAAGGGATGTGCCTACGAGTCACAGGGATCCGTATACTTCAGCGTGAACAAGGTGAAGGTCTACGGGAAGCTATCGGGCCAGAGCCTGGACCAGATGGAGGCAGGCGCTCGTGTGGAGGCAGGGGAGGACAAGCGCGACCCGATGGACTTCGCGCTTTGGAAGGCCGCGAAGCTGGGCGAGATCTCGTGGGACAGCCCTTGGGGAAAGGGTCGGCCTGGCTGGCATATCGAATGCTCGGCCATGTGCCTGAAGCACATCGGGAAGACTGTCGACATCCACGGAGGAGGCACTGAACTCGTCTTCCCTCACCACGAGAACGAGATACTCCAATCCGAGGCTTACAATGACGCGCCGTTCGTAAGGTACTGGATGCACAACGGGCTTCTCACGATAGACCAGGAGAAGATGTCCAAGTCGCTCAAGAACTTCTTCCTGATCAAAGACATACTCAAGAATTATTCGCCCGAGGTCGTCAGGTTCTACATCCTCAACGCGAGCTACAGACAACCGCTCGACTACACGGAGATATCACTGGCGGAGACAGGAAAAGCGCTAGAGAGGCTGCAGACGACCTACGATGCCTTGGTGGCTGCTGGCAAGTCATCAACAGGCGCGGATGAAGCGAAGGAGCTCTGTGACAAGTCCTGGAGACAGTTCGAAGAGAAGATGGATGACGATTTCAGTACCCGAGAAGCCATTGCAGTAGTCTACGATCTATCTCGAGAGGTGAACAGGCTCCTGGGAGAGCGGAAGCTCAGCAAGAAGGGCATCGATAACCTCCTCGAGACATTCAGCAGGATCAACAACCTGCTCGACGTTTTCCACACCGAGCG
>JALHSX010000044.1 GCA_022865445.1 Thermoplasmata archaeon
AGGACCTCTGCTGCCCATCGATTCACAGCGAACGATGTGGTCGGGATGCTGCAGAGCAGAGGGATATACATCCGGGCGGCATCGAAAGATGGCATAGTTGAGGAGGCGCCCGGAGCCTACAAGGATGTGGACGATGTCGTGAGGATAGCCCATGGTGCTGGGATATCGAAGATGGTCGCGAGGCTGAAGCCTCTGGGTGTGATGAAAGGCTAGAGATCGATGACCTTCTGCGAGGCCTTTCCGACCCTGTCTCTGAACCGTTCGGGGCACGCGACCATGATCGCCCATTCGTGAGCTCTTCTGATCTGCAGTGATGCGGCTATCGAGCTTATCCTCGGCAACAGCTTCACCTTGCCGCCGTCCAGAACACGGACCTCGGTCAGGGCGATGCGGGGCTCTGATATCGACAGCTCGCTCGAAGGCACGTCGACCACAACATAGCCAGGGTCGACCCCAGCCCTCCGGGCGATGTCCTCTTCCAGGGACCTTCGTTCGTCTATGGTTCCTAGGGAATCTATCCCGTCCCATTTCTCCGGCGGAATGTCAGCAGCCCTGACGGCATACGTTTTCTTGAAAAGCCGGCGGTACTTGATCAGCGTGGCGATCTCCTCGTAGTAACCGCCCTTGGCAACAAGATATGCGAGCAGGCTAGAGTCGGTCATGCTATGCATCCTATCGATCTCTTCCGTCCCCAGCTGCTCCACGGCCTTCGCGAGCATCAGCTCCGATATGCGGACGGTCTTGTGGAAGTAGACCGATGAGAACATGAGCGCTCTAGCGACGAGCATCCCCTCGATGGCGCTCAGGCCTCCCCTTTCGACCACGAGATCGCCGTTGAAGACTTGCAGCGTCTCGAAAAGCCGCTCGAGGTCGATGACACCGAAGGCCACGCCAGTGTAGTGCGCATCCCTCTTCAGGTAATCCAGCTGGTCTGAATCAACGGGACCGTTGATGATCTGTGACAGGTACCTCTTGGCATTGAAGTGGGTCTGACCCTTCGTCCTCGTCAAGGTCTTCTGAGGACCTGAAGATGGCGCCTTCCCTCCCAACAGGCCGGCCACCTCGATCGGGTCTATCCCGAACCTCTCCAGCACCTCAGGGATCGAGGAGTACCTCCCCAGGATCCTCTTGTCCGAGGGCGATAGTACTGACTCCTCCCCTCTGATGAGCCGCCGGGACAAATCCTCGTGGTCTATGCCGAACCTCTCGTGGAGAACGAATTCCAGCGTGTGCGAATACGGAAGGTGCCCGACATCGTGCAGGAAGGCCGCGCACTGCACCAATGTGGCCTCGTCTGGGTCCATCTGAAGCGATGAGCATATCCTGCGGGCAACGGCGAACGTTCCCAAGGAGTGCTCGAACCTGGTATGGTTTGCCCCCGGGTAGACCAGATACGCAAGGCCGAGTTGGTGTATGCTATGAAGCCGCTGGAGCTCCGGGACCTCGAGCAGGGACAGGAAGACGCCGTCCAACCGGATGCTGCCATGGACGGAATCGTGCACGATCTTGTGGTCTGCCAACGATTATGGGACTGCTTTTCGCCTTATAAGCATATTGAGCACAGGTAGGCCAGTATTGCGGTCCGACGGGGGACCGGTCCCCCGAAATCGTCATTATAGCTTTTGATAACGATGCACAAATCCTTTTTAATAGCACAGGGCAATCTCTAGACAATCGCAGCGTTAGGAGGACCTCCAATGGAGTCCGGGCAGAATGACTCATCCGATAGGATACAGACCTTCATCGATGGCTTCGACAACAAGATAGGTGGAGGAATAAAGAAGGGACATGTTGTGCTCATAGCTGGAACGCCCGGCACGATGAAGTCTTCGATCGCCCTCAACATACTCTACAACAACGTGAAGAAGCGGGGCGTCAACGTTCTCTACGTCAGCATCGAGGAGAGCAAGGAGAGCCTTCTGACCGCGCTGGGCATGCTCGGCTTTGGCACCATAGACGAAAGCAAGTTCTTCATAGTCGACATTGGCCGGCTTAGGCTCGAACACACAGATGCGGACGTCGGCCGTGACTGGTTCAAGATCCTCAAGGAATATCTCAGGAAGAAAGTCGAGAACGAGGCGGTCGAGATCGTCGTCATCGATTCCCTCACCGCAATCTACGCGCTGGCTAGCATAACGAACCCCAGGCAAGAACTGTTCCATTTCTTCGGCTTCCTGAAAAGACTAGGTGTGACGACATTCCTGATCTCGGAGACGCAGGTCAATGGCGGAGCTTTCGGACCCTACCACGAGGACTTCCTCGCGGACGGCACGATCCTGATGAAGTTCGTGGACGTCGGCGAGACTGATGTCCAGCTCAGGATACGAGCTGTGAAGATGAGGCACTCGAAGATACACCATGGATACCTGACCCTGATATTCAAGGACGGTCAGTTCATGGCCACTACGCCGATCGCCGAGTAGACTGGGCGTCCTTGGCCCGTCTCTCGCTAGAGTATCCACTGGGAGTCTAAATCTCAAAGCCGAATCGAAGCTCAGAACCCGCCCTTGATCTTGTTCCGGTCGATCTTCACGCCGCGCGGAGTGAGCATCAAGAGGTTCTTGCCGACGCCTGCCACATCACCATCGATGTCTCTGGCCACATTCTTGAGCTCGGCTGTGATCCGCTTCATGGTCAGATCGTCGTTCGCGATGGATGTGTAGTCGACGACCACGATATTGTCGTTGTAGATCTCGCTCGTTAGTGCCGACAGGTCCTCGTACCTGAACAGTTCTCCGACCTTGACAACCGTCTTGGCGCCGTCAAGTCCACCCAGACCCTCGTCCTCGAACACCATTTCGGTGAGGTCTATGTATTGCTCAGCCCCCATTGTATCTCTGGGCGCGCCCTCTTCAGAAGCGGGAAAAGGCTTCTTCTTCAGAATTGTCACTGTGCATCCCTCAGCCACAGTAATAATCGTGTCCGGATATAAAATCTACTAATGAGGTTCCTCAGAGCCTTCTTCCGGCTCTTTTGGCTCATCGACAAGCCACAGCTTGTCGCCGACATGGTGGATCGACTCGACCACCTTGCCCTTGTCCTTTCGGGCCAACGCATCGGAGGAGACGACGGACCTGCCGATGGACAGCGGTTGCAGGTTCTTGACATCCCTCACCCAGACAATATCCCCCTCCGCGATGTTGGGGTCCGAAGCCACGACCCCCGGTCCCATCACATCAGCGCCATTGTAGACGAACTTGACCGCACCCATGTCCACTGTCACGAATCTCTTCGTGGCCCGGTACCGGAGCAGCCCTCGGATAGTAAGGAACGGTTTCTCGCTCGGCAGG
>JALHSX010000299.1 GCA_022865445.1 Thermoplasmata archaeon
GCTCCACGCTCTTTCGCGAGCTTGACAATCATCGCTCTGTAATCGCGTTCCGCGTTTCTGGGCACGTCGTTACGCATATCCTGCGATCGAATCGTGCCTTTCTGAGCGCTAGGCGATCGCTGAGCCAGACCATGTATTTCGATGTCATATCCACGGTGCTGGCCCGCTCAAGTAAATTATAAATACTGAGGAGTTCATACTGACATTTGTCTGACGAAACACCGAATATCGTCGGACGACAGAAGGCGGCCAGATGGTAGAGTCAGAGAGGGTCACAATCAGGTTGCCCAACGAGAGGGTTCAAGCGCTGCAGTCACTCGTTGACCAAGGCAAATTCTCCACACTATCTGATGCAATCCGGGCTGCCATTGACAAGTTCGTCGAGAGCGAATTCACGCCAGAGTACATCGAGAAGATCACAGTCGAGCTTCCGAAAGGAAACGTCGTCAACCTGAAGCAGCTTGTTCAGGAGGGCGACTCCGTTTCTGTAGACGATGCCATCAGGAACGCAGTGCGCGAATACATACGAAAGCGAGTGTCCAAAGCGATGGAAGAACTGGAAAGGTGACGCTCTACACATAGGCGCAGGGATGGGATCATGGTCGCACACGCATACACACATGAGCTTAGGCGCTCGAAGGAGGGCGGTCGGCTTGCTTGACAAGCTAATCAAGGAAGCCCTTGAGAGCGGATGCGATTTCGAGGCCCATCTAGCTCCCAAGATATGCGTGATTGGCTGCGGGGGCGGCGGATCAAACAGCGTCCATCGGCTCGGGCGGCTCGAGCTTGACGGCGTCGACACCATCGCGATCAACTCAGATAGCTTCCACCTCGCCAGGATCAAGGCCGACAAGCGTTTGCTGATCGGCGAACACCTAGCCCACGGCTACGGGACAGGCGGAGACCCTGTACTCGGGGAGAAGATGGCCCGTGACGACATCGACAAGATAGACGCGCTCGTCAGGGACTACGATATCGTATTCATCACTGCGGGAATGGGCGGCGGGACGGGCACTGGAACAGCTCCTGTCGTCGCGGAGACCGCAAAGAACCACGGAGCTGTAGTCGTCTCTCTCGTCACACTACCTTTCGACATCGAGAAGAGCAGGTTGAGAACAGCGCTCATGGGCATCGCGAAACTGAAAGAACGGGCTCATAGCACGATAATCCTAGACAACAATAGATTGCTAGAGATAGTGCCGAAACTGCCCGTCGAGCAGGCCTTCATGGTGATGGACCAGCTCATATCAGAAGTGATCTCTGGGATCACTGAAACGATCTGCCAAACGAGCATGATCAACTTGGACTTCGCGGACTTCCGGACCATGATGATTCATGGCGGAGCATCGACCGTCTTGTACGGCGAGAGCGAAGATCCTGAAAAAGTGGTGCTGGATGCGCTCAACAACCCCTTGCTCGATGTCGACATTGAGGGAGCTTCGGGCGCACTGATTCACATCACTGGCGGCCCCTCCCTCTCCCTGAGGAAGGCTTACCAGGTCTTCAACGGCGTCACGAGCGAGCTCAGCGACAACGCGAACGTGAAGCTCGGCGCGAGAATCGACGAAGACTTCGGAACCAACATCAAGCTCATCGGGATCGTGACCGGCATCACGTCGATGGACGCTCCGAGGAAGTCGATCGGGATCGATGAGATCGTCGGAGGCCCGTCCGCTGGCTACGCTGGCATTGACATGATAGGATAAACAATTCCTCCCCCAACACACAACAAACAAAAATGCGTCCGTCACCGCAACTTCGACGGATGCTACCCCTTTTTCTCATCTCGTTTCTTCTTGAGCAATGCGCCTGCTGTGGATTTCTTCACTGCGCGGTCGACAACGCCCATCAGGGTGTGGAACTCCCAGGTGGTTGGAACTGCCCGTCCTATAAGCCGTCTGAACATGACCTTGGTCTTCTCC
>JALHSX010000300.1 GCA_022865445.1 Thermoplasmata archaeon
CCGCGATGTAATCGGCCTCTGTATCTATAAACGATTCCCGCAGACTATTGGCCCCGCTTTCCCAAGAGCTCATGCACCACGTACTGCAAGGTGTCTTGGGGGGTCAACATTGATCTGAAGTATCTGTAGTCCGAGGTTTCGAGTTCCCCCATCACATATGCGGTCGCCCCGTAGGTGACCGTGCCAACCAACGCCAGCACAACTAGGGCGAGCCAATCGACTGAAGGAATGAACATCCAGTCGACCGTGTACATCACGCCCACCATGACGACCGCGCTCAGCAGGTGCTTGAAGGACCTGGAGTTTGGAACTATCTTTGCTGTCTTCCAGGCCATGTAGCGAAGGATGAAGAAATAATAGATCGCCATGATCAACAACGAAGACGCTGCGCCGAAGCCCTTCAGGCCGAGCATCTTGATACCGTGGACCTCCTCAGGGACCAGGATGATCATGGCAACGAGCTGGAGCACGAAGCCTCCGAGCCCTATCATCGCCAAAGTCCCGTGCTTTCCGACGCCCACAATAGCCGACCGCAGCGGAAGCGCGAGCGCAACAACTGCGCTGCTGATCACTAGGACATCCATTGTCTGCACCGCGGGGGAGAACTGATCGCCCAGGAAGACGGTCACAATCTGCTGACCGAACGTGAGATAGAAGGCGGCTGTGGGGATGACGACTAGCGAAACGTAGCGCTCCGCCTGGTTGACGACGTCCCAGCTGGCTGCAACATCCTTTCTCCAGAAGTACGTGGTCACCGAGGGAAGTATGAGTGTGGCGACGGAAAGGGAGAACACGCTGACGAAAACGGCCATCTTCTGGACGCCGAAGTAGAGTCCCAGCTCGTGATAGCCCCAGAAATTCCCAACGAACAACTTGTCCAGGTAGAGGTCAAGTATGATTATGGCGGACACTGCGAAGACAGGGGCCAATGAACGGATGTACTTCTTCAGGATGAAACGATCCGGCATCGATATCTTCACCTGGCTCATCAGCAGCGCGACAAGCAGCGCTGACGCGATTATCCCTGCAGCATACGACGCTGAAAGCAGCGCCGGTCCGTCAGCAGTAGATCCTGACGAGGAGCTCGCGACGAAGATGATGAACGACACTCTCACAACCAGCTCCAGAAGGGCCGGGACGTGGACCTTCGCCACGGCACCCTGAGCATCGAACGTGTGCGTCGCGATCTGGCTTATGCCGAGCAAGACGTAGTAGATGAGAAATGCCAACATCGAGTCTAGCACGACCTCGTTCGATGGCATCGCACCCCCGAGCTGGCCTCTCCTCCACAGCTCGATCAGAACGTAAGTCACTATTGAGAAGATCGCGAGAAGTGCGATCCTTATCGTCGCGTATGCTCCAACACATTTCCCAAGATCCTCGCCGCTTCGAATATGATTCGCGTGGACTGAGCCGACCCCGAAGTCGGACAGGAAACTGAGGATTCCGACGGAGGCCATGGCGAAGCCCATGATGCCCAACACATCCGGGCCCATGTTCTGTGCGATGAATACCAGTGCGGCTGTGCCGAGAACTGCCCCGACCACGCCGTTGACGACCGCGATGGCTGACTTCGGACTCATCAGCCTCTGGTTGGGATCCGACCCCCGCACGCCCTCCTCGGGCATAGCTCCTTAAGATATGGCACGCAATATAAATCTGCTGGTCGGGACACCGTCACAGCTTGGCCACAAGCTCCTTCACGATTTCCAGACCCTTCGAGATGTTCTCCCTCGAATTCGCGTACGAGAACCTAAGGTGTCCCTCACCCAAGGACCCGAATGACCCTCCGGGTGCACAAATGACCCCCTTGTCGAGTATCTTCAGGGCGAGCTTCTCTGACGGCATATCATGCGCATACTTGGGAAAAACGTAGAATGCTCCATTCACCGGCGATGTGGTGAAAGAAGGTATCTCGGCGAGCTTCTTCATCGCGACGTCTCTCCGTTTCCTGAACTCTTCCAAGACATGCGCCTGGAACTTGTCCAAAACCTTCAATCCCTCGAGGACGCCGTACTGAGTAGGTGTGGCCGGACACGCAAGCGTGTAGTATTGGACTTTGGAGAGCTGCTGGACGATCTCCTTCGAGGTCGCGACATAGCCTATCCTCCAACCCGTTGCTGCCAATGACTTCGAGAATGAATTGACGACAATCGTGTCGTTGTGGAACCGCGCAAAAGACCAGTGCTCGCCCTCGTAGACGTAGTCGTTGTAGACCTCATCCGAGAGAATGTAGAGCTTGTGATCCTTCGCCAACTCGCTGAGCGCCTTGACCGTCTCCTTCGGGAATACCGTCCCAGTGGGGTTCGAGGGACTGTTGACTATGATCGCTTTGGTCCTGGGGGTTATCAGGGACTTGATCTCTTCGATATTCGGCAGGTATTTGTTCTCCATCTTGAGTGAATACTCGATAGGCCTGCCGCCGGCCAGCTTCACATCCGGGCCGTAGATGATGAATCCTGGATTGGGGATGAGGACCTCATTGCCCTCATCCAATATGGTCTCGCATGCGATCCTCATTCCCTCGGTGGCGCCTGCAGTCACGATCACGTTCTCGAACGAGACATCCTTTCGGTATTTCCTGAGGTTCTCCGCAATCGCCTCGCGGAGTTCCATGATACCGGCGCTCGGGCCGTACTTGTTATGCCCTTTCTCCAACGCCTCGCAAAAAGCTCGAATCATCTCCTCAGGAGGCTGAATATCTGGTTCGCCTAGACCAAGGTTGATTGCCCCAGGTGGCGCTGCCTCGAACATCTTCCTGATGCCCGAAACCTTCAGTGATGAGACGCGCTCTGGAAACATCAAGCAGCTAACGTATATTTCCGTACATTAAGCGTTCTAAAGTACAAACGAGACGCGAGCAACGTGCTAGCAGGACACAATGCGCGATCGGAGGACTGGCAGAGTGCGAACGGGGACTTCGCGAATAAGTCTAAGAGGGCGGAAGCTGGTGACATTTCATCAAACGCAGCCTGGGGAGGAATCCAAATGCACGCCAAAACCATCGCCATCATCGGAGCTGGACTGGCAGGTCTGTCGACCGGATGCTACGCTCAGATGAATGGATACTCCACGCACATCTTCGAGCATCACTCCAAAGCTGGCGGAGTTGCCGCCGCCTGGCGTCGGGACGGATACCTCATAGATGGGGGAATTCACTTCTTGATGGGGCACAAGCCCGGAACGGTGACCTACCAATTGTACGAGGAACTCGGCATAGTCCAATGCAATCACTTTCCGGATATGACGATCTACGGAAGGTTCATCGACGAGGCCAGCGGCAAGACCATCGACTTGACATTTGATCTGGACAGACTCGAGAAGGACCTAAAGGGAATCGCGCCTGTCGACTCGAAGGTCATCGAGAACATGATATCTGACATTCGGAGGATGGAAAGGGCCGACCTAGTCGGGATGATGAGCACAGAGAAACCTCCGGAACTGATGGGACTTCTCGACAAGCTGAGGATGTTCTGGAGGATGCGCAGAGTTCTGCGGTTCTTCCGCGGGAGATACTCGAAACCGATGAAGGATAATCCGCTGGGTGCTCAGGATCCGCTATTGAGGAGAGTACTTGAGAACCTCTTCTTGCCGGAAGTGCCCCTCTGGTTTGTCCTGATGATAATGGCGCTAGTCGCCAATAGGCAGATGGGTCTGCTTGAAGGGGGGTGTCCCGATTTCGTGGAGCCCATCGAAAGGAAGTACAGGAGTCTCGGCGGCGAGTTGACATACGGCGCGAAAGTCGAGAAGATCGTGGTCGAGAACGGGAAGGCTGTAGGAGTCAGGTTTGCGGATGGCACGGAGCACAGGGCGGACATAGTAGTCTCGGCCGCCGATGGATACAGCACGATCTTCGAAATGCTGGGAGGGGAGTTTGTCGATGATCGCATCAAGGAGAGATATCAAAGCTGGAAGCTCATCAAACCGATCATCATTGTCAGTTTCGGCGTGTCCCGCACGTTCCCCTGTGAACCACCGTTCAGCTCAATCATGGTCAAGGACCCGCTGAGGATAGGCAACGATAACATCCCTGGCTTCGGCGTGCGCATATTCAACTACAGCACGAAATTCGCGCCAGCGGGTAAGACCGTGGTTCAGGTTCTTGTCGAATCCAGCTGGGACTACTGGAACAATCTAAGGAGTGATCGAGCGAGGTACGAGGCTGAGAAGAAGAGGATCGCCGCAGAAATGCTGAGGAGGCTCGAGAAGTACTATCCAGGAATCTCGTCGAGGGTCGAAGTCGAGGACGTCGCGACTCCCTACACACTTTGGCGCTACACACTGAACCACAAAGGGGCATACATGAGCTGGTTACCTGCCGCGGACAAGATTCTCGAAACGATACCGAGGACACTCCCTGGGCTCTCCAACTTCTACATGGCTGGGCAGTGGACCACACCTGGAGGATCGGTCCCCACCAGTCTCTTCTCGGGTCGCCAGCTCATAGAGGTGCTCTGCAATCAGGATGGAAAGAAGTTCGCGGTTCCCAAGTAAGGCGTGAGGGAACCCTGGGGCTTCGTCGCTCTCAGAAGAGGATATCAGGCACCTTCTGAGGTCGAAGCTCGTCTCCCCCTCAGCGGACAAAAAGAAGACCTAGAATCCTACGCCATCTTCCAAAGACACTGAGTGCCCAAGAAAAGCGTTATATTCGTTTGACTATCGTGTACCCGGCCATAGGGGGACCACCATGAATGGGGCACTCATCGATGTTGAGAATCTTACCAAACACTATCCACCAGACGTCAAGGCGGTCGACGGCATATCGTTCGAGATCAAGTCAGGTCAGATATTCTCAATGCTTGGCCCTAATGGTGCCGGCAAAACCACGACCGTTGAGATCCTCGAGGGACTGCGAAATCCGACCTCCGGGACCGCAACTATCTTCGGGATCGACGTGACCCGCGACTACTCCAAGATACGTGACAAGGTAGGTATCCTGCCTCAGAACTTCGAACCTTTCGACGAGCTGAAGCCCGCTGAAGCCGTCGAGTACTGGGCGGGCCTCTATGACAAGAAGATGTCAAGGAAAGACATCGAACGACTGCTCGAGAAAGTCAACCTAACTGGCAGGAAGAACTCCGTCTCGAAGAAACTCTCGGGTGGCGAGAAGAGGAAGCTAGGGATTGCGCTTTCGCTAATCAACGAGCCTGAGGTTCTGTTCCTGGACGAGCCAACGACAGGGCTCGACCCGAAGGCGAGGAGGGATCTGTGGGCGCTCATCCAAGATATCAGGAAGAAGGGCACGACCGTTTTCCTGACCACCCACTACCTCGATGAGGCCGAGAAGCTGGCGGACGACGTCGCAATCATGCACAAGGGGAAGATAATCGCACAGGACAGCCCCGAGAAACTCATAAGAAAACACGCGAAGCTCACCGTGATCGTGCTCGTCGGCATCGGCCCGGATGGCCTGAAGGAGATCAAGAGGAGAGGGATAGAAGCCACCACAGAGGCCGACGGTGACATCCTAGTGCCAGTCAACGACCCCTC
>JALHSX010000301.1 GCA_022865445.1 Thermoplasmata archaeon
AGAATGTGTGAGAAGGCATATCGACATCACGCCAACCTCCTCCTCACAATCAATCATTGACTCTGCTGATACTTAAATGGTTGGGCTTGTTGTAACTTTGCGCGCCGTCCTGTCGCCAGGCTTCTTGGAACATCAAGAAGAAGCTCAAAGGCGCCAAGAGCCCGCACCCAGAGAACGGCGTGGCGAAGTACATCGCAAATGTCCTTTCCTTCAAGTCGATGCTCGCCTCGGTGCAGTACTCCTTGAGCTTGACGTCATGGAATTCCGGGGCATCGATCATGGAATCATCAAAAGATTTACCTATACAAGGAACGATGAACCATCAGCGAGATACAAAATGAGACATGACCCATTCAGGATTGCGGCGTCTATCAGAAACCCGTCTATCAAAGCCTCCATCCAGACGGCATACGGGATTCTCGAATACTGCAGGACATCATATGGCAATTCGCGCGCCCGCAAGAGTATTAGATCAACGGAGAGATTCGTCACAGAAGTCGGGCGCGGAACGAGAATCCACCCTACTGCCTACGTAGCCCCAAAAGGAGTCCGAATTGGAGGAGAATGTCGGATTGGCCCCAGAGCCGTAGTCATGGGTGGTTCGTTCATCGACGATCAGGTCACAATCGGGCCTCGCTCCATTGTTGGGTCAGAAGGATACGTCTGCAAGAGATGCCTGACCAAAGTCATTCCCGTGGTCCACGTTGGAGGAGTCCAAATCCGAAAGAGGGCACGAATTGGAGGAAACTGCTGCATAGATAAGGCAGTGGATTCCTCGAATACAGTAATTGGAGAGGAGACTGTGCTAGGTGATTTCATTCACGTTGCCCACAATGCCAGAATTGGCAGTCGATGCTGGATCGATTCAAATTCCATGATTGCGGGCTATGTGAAGATGGGCGACGAGATCACAATCGAAGCAAATGCCTCAATCTCGAATCGTGTCGAGATTGGCGAACATGCAGCCGTGCTTTCTGGCAGTGTGGTGACGAAGAACGTTGACGCAAATCAGGTTGTGTCTGGCAATTTTGCAGTTGACCGACGGAAACACGAAGCATATTTGGCGGGTCGATCTTGACTCTGACAGGAGGCGCTGCACTTGAGACTTAGCGACATACCGAGGAACCTAGCCATGCCTGTCAGGGATTGTGATTTCCTCTCCCTTGGCTTCATCGGCCAGAGAAAAGTGGCTAAGCTGTCTTTCATCGATGATCCAAGCCAGCTGCCCGAACTAAAGAATGACACCCATGTTGCGTGCGTAATAGCCAATGAAGAGTCGGCCGAGTCCATTGATCCCCGACTCGGATTGTGCATTTCGGAGAATCCCCCAAGAACTTTCGTTGAGATACACAACTGGCTTGCACGTGAATCAGAGTTCTACGGGAAGTCATTCCCGAGTCGCGTGGATAGAAAAGCTGTAGTCCACCCGACCGCATTTGTCGCCAGTGATTGCGTCGAGGTTGGGCCCTTTTGCGAAATTGGTCCGAATGCGGTGATTTTGGAGAGGGTGGTGCTAGGGGAAGGAGTAATTGTTCGACCAGGAAGCGTCATCGGAGTCGACCAGACTCTCCCGCCTCGATTTGCGGCGGTAGAGCCTCCTCCGACAGCATCTGGTTGGGTTGAAATTCACAGATATGTCGACGTCCATGCCAACTGCTGCATAAACAAACCCATTTTCGGTGGCAGAACTGAAATAGGTGAATTCACGAAGCTGGACAACTTGGTTGAGATCGGCCCCAATGCGCGCGTCGGGAAGAGATGCCTATTGGTCGCTGCCTGCGCACTGGCCGAGGATGCAGAGATTGGTAACGATGTCTGGATAGGCCCCAACTCAACTGTTTCTCAGGGGATCAGGGTGGGCGATGGAGCCTTCATTACAATTGGTGCAGTTGTGGTCAATGATGTCAGCGCGGGCCAGAGAGTCAGCGGCAATTTCGCGATCGACCATGACAAATTCATCGCACTAATGAGGAGAATCAGGTAGTGCTAGTCCCTCGGCGATATTTCGGACTACCCTGTTCTCAACGCCCTTTGTGAACTTGCCAGAAAGACCAGAGTACCCAACGAAGCCTTCGACTTCATATCCTCCCTCAGATAGCATCGATTCCGTGGGAAGATATCCGAACACATGGTCTGCACATCCAACTGGAATGACAATCCTGCGCTGAAGCAGAGAAGTGATCGCGGGCACATACTCCGCCACCGGTTCTGCTGGCAGGCCAATCATCGTAACTTCGCCAATGTCAACCCTTCGAAACACGACGTTTTCGACCGTATTCTTAAAGCCAAAATCACTGAGCTTGACAAGTTTGTACGAGGGATAGATGCTTCCTTCAACGTCTGTCCCCTTCTCTACGCAGAGTCTCAAAACAGCCCGGCCAATACTACCAGACCATTCCTTCCACTGCAAGAGAGAGAAACGTCCGAAACCAGGACCATTGAGTATCCTTGAGGCTGAGTAGAGGGCCAGGTCTTTCAGGTTCCTTGTCTCTGGCCTAGCAGGTGGAAGAACCGGCTTCACATTGCCAGCGAATCCCTGGAAGAATAGTACAGGGAGATTCTCGCCAAACTCACTCCGCAGAAGCATCCTCACAACTCCTGGGTAATCCGCACTAACCTGTGAGGAGAAGGGGAACGAGACAGGGTGGCAACAGAAGTTCCATGCGACGGCCTTCACTTCGTCATTGACGTCAACAAATGTGAGCACGCGAAGGAGGGGGTCGATGAAGCCAGATGGATTCGGCAGAATGGACATACCATGACGTGGAGGGAAGCTCATTTCCCACCCCACTCGTCTTCTGTTGATTGTAAGACCTGAGAGCGTGTCGCTCGCATAACGCAATTTGATTTCAGTCGGGGGCTCATTCAGCAACCTGTCGATGAGACCAGCTATTCGGAGCGTCACCATCTGAAGGTATTCGTCTACACACTTGCCGAGCAATGGCTTCGATTTGTCGGTAGATGGCGCATGGTGAGTGTGTGATGCTGAAATGAAGAGCTCATCATATCGCAGACTTCCCTTCAATCGGTTCAAGACACCGTCGACTAGATCTCGACCGACATAGAGAAGATCGGTGGTCACGAAGACTACTCGCTTGTTGGCAGAGCTGATTACCACAGCATTAGCTTCGAGTGGGTCTCCTATGCTTGAGTATGGGCCTAGTCGATCCATGTAGCCAGCCAGGGGGATTGGAGAGGTAGGTGTGATATCCGTGCTTCCGGACACGAAACTGAACGAGGGAAGTCGATCCCTGGCACTGGCAAATGATGAGATCTTCCTAGTCGACAACCCTTTGACCTCAAGCATCCTAACCAATGAATTGCTGATATATATTGCGCAAGCCGATAGGTCGGATTGATGCCCTCGGATTCATTCGCAGCAACGCAGCTCTGGTCGAAAACTGCGATTGGAATCGCTTGCATCGACAGGCTGGCGAATTATTGGTGCAATCTCTCCATCGACGACACTGGCAAAGGCCTCGGACATCGAGTGCAAGACGGGATTGCTGAGTCATCCCTATCAATGGAACAAGAAGTATGTCAGACCAGGATGAGTCGTGAGCCTACTCCACGTATTTATGGAACCCTTCTCCAGTCTTCCTGCCCAGTTTGCTCTGTGCGACCATCTTCCTTAGAAGCTCAGGCGGCTCGAATCTTCTGTCGCGCGTAGTCTTCCAGAGCACGTTGCAGATGCTCAGCACAACATCGTTCCCTATATAATCGCACAGTTCCAGGGGCCCCATAGGATGGTTGGCCCCGAGCTTCATCGCCGTATCGATATCCTTCGGGTCCGCCCCTGACGCCTCGAACACCAGTATGCTCTCAATCAGCATCGGGAAGAGCATACGGTTGACGTAGTAGCCCGGTATGTCGGGCACAAGTAGCGTGGTCTTTCCCAGTCCCTTCGCGAAGTCAATCGTGGCGGAAGCGGTCTCCTCCGAGGTCTTGGCTCCTCTACGCACCTCGACCAGCTTCATGACCTCTGGTGGATTGAAGAAGTGCAGCCCAACGAACCTGGATGGGTCCTTTAGGGCAGAGCCCAGCTCCGTCACAGGAAGCGAAGATGTGTTCGTGGCAAGGATCGCCCTGCTGGACATGTGGGGTTCGATCATCTGGTAGACCTGCTTCTTGATATTCATGTCCTCATTCACTGCCTCAACCACGAGGAACGCATTTTTCAGGTCTTTTGGACCACTCGCGAGATGAATCTTGGAGGTCATTGAGGTGAGCATATCCGGCGATATCTTACCCTTCTCGACCTTGCGCTTCAGATCCATCATAATC
>JALHSX010000302.1 GCA_022865445.1 Thermoplasmata archaeon
AGGTCGACTCCGACCGAATACTGAGCGCCAATGGAGGTGTGGAACACGAGCTGCCTCATCCCATCGACAACGAATGTGATGGGGTTGTACCCGGCGACCGTCTTGAGCCACTCAGGCATGAGTGCGATCGGTATCAGCGCGCTGCTCGTGAACATGAGCGGGAAGTTGAGCAGGTTGATCATGCCGAACAGTGTCTCCTCGCTCTTCACGATGAGCCCGAGCGCCACGAAAAGCGCTGCGAGGCTCAACCCTAGGAGTATCAGAAATGCAGCGATGCCGAGAGCGTCAAGGATGCCGAAGTCGGGGCTGAACCTGAGCCCGCTCAGGCCCGGGATGAATACGAACAGCGCGGCAAGCACCAGGACCACAACCGCTTGGAGGAGCGATTTGACCACCGTCGAAACCATGCGCGAGATCGGGATCGATGCTCGTGAGATAGGTGCCACCTGCAGCTTTGCCAGGAACCCGGTCTTCCTGTCCCATATGAGGGAGACTCCGCTGAAGAGCGACCCGAACAGTATGATGAAGCTCGTCTGGCCGACTGCCATGAACGAGAAGTAGTCGGTCGCGCCCCCGAACACCGCCCTGATATCGACACCGGGGGCGCCCTGGGCCAGCTTGCCGATGTTGAACGCCTGCCCGAACAGGAGCAGCCACATCAGGGGGGTCGTGAACACCAGTATGATCTGGCCTGGGGTCCTGTACCACCGCCTCAGGTCCCGGACGACCAGTGCGTAGGTCTCGCCCAGCATGTCCTCACCGCCTCCTACCGAATCGGCCTTTCTTCGCAGCTGGTACGCCTGGCTTTCCGCCGTTGCCCTTGTCCTCGTCCCTCAGTTCTCTGCCCGTGTACTCCATGAATGCCTGGTCGAGGGACGGTTTCTTGACGGCCACATTCAGGACCGCGACCTTCCTGTTCCAGAAGCCCTCGAGTATCAGCGGGAGGGCCACGTTGCTCTCGGGCACCTTGATCCTCGCCTTGTTCCCCGAGCACTTCCCTTCGAGCAGAGTCACTCCTTTGATCGATTTGAGCATCTCTAGAACGTCCATGTTGCATTCGGCGACCTCGACTTCGATAACGTCCCCGCCTACTGCCTTCTTGAGGCCGTCTGACGTGTCAAGGGCGACAATCTTGCCATGGTCTATGATGGCGATCCTGTCACAGAGGCCGTCCGCCTCTTCGAGATAGTGGGTCGTGAGGAAGATGGTCATGTTCGACTCGGACCTCAGCTTCCGGATATGCTCCCAGATGCTAGTCCGGGTCTGGATGTCGAGCCCGAGAGTCGGCTCGTCAAGGAACAGTATCTTCGGCTTGTGCACGAGCCCGGTTGCGAACTCCAGCCTCTTCTTCATGCCTCCCGAATATGTTTTGACTATCCTATCCTGGGAATCAGTGAGGCCGACCAGGCCAAGGAGCTCGTCGGCCCGCTTGCTGGCCTCCGCGTATGGAATGTGGTACAGCTGAGACTGGAGCTCGATGTTCTCTCTGCCAGTCAGCTCTTCGTCAGAGGTCAGATCCTGAGGAACCAGCCCGATCCCCTTCCTCACCTTGCTGGCCTGGGTCACGACATCCGAGCCCAACACCTCCGCCCTGCCACCAGTCGGCAGCATGAGGGTGTTGAGGATCGAGATCGTCGTGGTCTTGCCCGCCCCATTAGGACCAAGGAATCCGAACACCTCTCCTTCTCGGACATCGAAAGTGACGGAATCGACCGCTCGAACATCGCCTGGGAAGATCTTCTGCAGATTTTGAACCTTGATGACCGAATTATCCGAAGGCATGATCCAATGCGCCCCAATGCATGACTGCGTTCTACCGTCAGTCGAAGTCTGTGGGATAAACTTTGCCTCGAACAAGGTCAACCTCGAGCCTGAATTATCTCTCCACGCACAAGAAATGAATGAAGGAGTCCTTCTCGGTGCAATAGTCCGCCGATCGAAGAAGAGGTCCGGGACGTTCTCATTGCCTGCACTCTGACCGTACGTGATAGGGTTAAATACGTCCAGCTAGCTAGAGAAACATCAAGAGGATGCCCGAAGTGTCGAAGACGATCAAGATAAGCGAGATCACGGGTCCAGAGGGGCAATGGCTCGTAGTGGTCAAAGGGAAGGTCATTGCGTCCAGCGACGACCCTCTCGAGATGTTCAGGCTGGCTGAGAAGTACCCCGAGGACGACACAGTTGTGTCGAGGGTGCTCTATCCCCACGCTTCTTTCTTCTAAGACGGGCTAACATGAAGCTCGTGGATTTTCG